>JAZRVX010000127.1:0-1247 GCA_045599455.1 Faecousia sp.
ATCTCATCACAGGAGCGAATGGTGGACAGCCGGTGCGCGATGACAATGCAGGTAATGCCGCGATCACGTATTGCCCTGACGAGTTCGTATTCTGTTTTGGCATCCAGCGCACTGGTTGCTTCGTCCAAAATGACAATGGTCGGATCCTGTGCCAAAGCGCGGGCTATCTCAATGCGCTGCCGTTGACCCCCTGAAAAATCTTTGCCGCCTTCAATAAGCTTGTGCTGATAGCCCTTCGGGCGCTGCATGATATCCTCGTGTATCTGCGCATCATGCGCGGCGAGGATCATCTCAAAATCTTCAATACTCTCATCCCACATCTTTATATTATTGGCGATGGTGTCTTCAAAAAGGATAATGTCCTGATCGACCACGGCCACAGAGCCGCGAAACACGTTTTTCGGTATCTTGTTCATTGGTCTTCCGTCAAACAGAATTTCGCCGCTCCACGGCTGATACAGCCCGGAGATGAGCTTGGACATGGTGGATTTGCCGCAGCCGGAGGCGCCCACGATGGCGACGCTCTTGCCAGGTTCCAGTGTCATATTGAAGTCCTTGATCAGCGGCTCGGCAAGCGGAGAATAGCCAAAAACGATGTTTTTCAGTTCCATATTCCCAGAGAGCTTTCGCATTTCACCGGTACTGCCGCAGTCAGCAAATACAACATCGTCGGGATATTCCATTACATCGTCTACCCGTTCCATCTGCGTCCGCATTTCCTGCAGGGTCTGCCCTGCGGAAACGAGCGTCATGGCAGGTGCCATGAAGGAACTGAGAAAGCCCTGAAACGCCATGATCATACCGACGGTGAACTCCCCCTGCATCGTGAGCCACACGCCGAGAAACAGCACGGCGTTATTTGCAAGGGTGGAGACGAACTGCGGGATCATACCGAGGTATTGATTTACCTTCAGGAATTTTACCTGCTGAGTGTTGACGCTGGCCTGATAGCCGGACCACTTCTTGAAATACCCGTTCTCCGCGCCGGAGGCCTTGATCGTTTCAATCATTTCGATTCCGGCGATGGTAGCAGCGCCGAGCTTGGCGCTGTCGCGCATGGAAACGCGAGTGACGTTGATGCGCTTTTTAGATATGTATCTTGACACAACGGCATTGACCGTGAGTGAAGTGAGACCGATGACGGTCAATATTACGCTGTAGCGCAGCATAACAACGAAATAGAACACCATCATGACTGTGTTCAGAAGAAGCGGCGCGAAAGTGCCGATGAGCGTGTTGGCAATGGA
>JAZRVX010000128.1:0-8472 GCA_045599455.1 Faecousia sp.
GGGTGCCCACGAGAGCGAGTAAGACCTCTGCTGACAAAGACCTCGACCGCATGGTCGCTACCGTATGCGGGATATAAATGTGAACCAAACCTTGGTGGAGTAGGTGATGACTCGGGGACTAGCGGTAGCGAAAAACCTCCAAAAAAAAAGTCTTGACAAACCTTATAAAGTATGATACAATAGTGTAAAGGTTAAGAGAGAGTCGCCTGTTGTCTAACTGGTAGGCAGAAAAAAAGACTGGGTTGGTAAGCGCTTCTAATTTAAGAAATATAACCTAAAATTTCTTAAAAAATCTCTTGACTTTTACAGTATCGTATGATATAATAAATACAACTTAAAGACAGGTTCAAGTCTCTAAAACCGAAAGGAATTGATTACCATGGAGAAGCTGACTTATGTTTCCGTTCTGTCCGCCGTTATTGAGGGCAAGCCCGTCACCGCAGAGATGAAGGAGAAGCTCATCGCCCTGCGTGATGCACAGGCAAAGAAGAACTCTGCCGAGCGTAAGCCCACCGCAACGCAGACCGCCAACGAGGGTTTCAAGGCTGATATCCTCACTACTCTGACCGAGGCAGGCAAGGCAATGACCATTGCCGAGCTGATGAAGGCTGTGCCCTCCATTGCCGAGGCTGAGCTGACCAATCAGAGGGTTTCCGCTCTGGTGAGACAGCTTGTGCTTGAGGGCACGGTTGTCCGTACCGAGGTCAAGCGGAAGGCTTACTTTGAGGTGGCAGGCTGATGACCTAACCCCCAAGGGGGCAGAGAAATCTGCCCCCATTGAAAAAAAATGCTTGACAACCAAGCCAAGCTGTGCTATAATAACACCATGAAAGAGAGGTGCTTGACAATGGCAACCAAAGTTCAAAACCGCCAGATTGAAGAGCTGATGCGGGTGTGCGGAGTTACTCTGGAAGAGGCTCTGGAAATCCTCGAAGAGGACAAGGAAATCGACCGGGGCGAAAAGCTCCACGAACTGCCCAAGGAACTGCAAGCCGGGGCAAAGAAAGCAAGACAGGCAGACCGCAAGACCCTCACGGAGCGGAAGCCAAGAGAAAAGAAAATCGATGCCGACAAGGTCGAACTGATTAAGCGGATGCGGAACAGCTTGAATCTCTACACCACGGCATCCGGTGGCATCCAGAATCTGGAAGTCGCCAACGACCAGAAAGAAATCACATTCACCTACCATGGGGCAGAGTATTCCGTCACTTTGACGAAGCACCGAGCACCCAAGGAATGAAAGGGGTGTCCTCCCAGTGAGGACACCTTTTTTCGCTTAAAAGTTGGGATTTGTGCAACATGCACAAAACGGCCGGCCCTTCACTGTCGCTACGGGCCGGAACTTCCATTATACCATACCTCCACCAATTTGTCAAGCAAAAAGTTGTACAAAAAATCCGCCGCAGAGATTCCCGAATTTGTGCATTTTCCCATCTTGTATTCTGGGGGTAGGTGTGCTATAATTAAGGAGCAATGAGGGGTGACACCCCTAAGCGTCAGGCTCGGTACGGCGGTATCCGGCACGACAAGCAAGGTCAAAAAAGTTTGACCACCGCCAAAAAAAATGCTTGACAAGAGCCACAAAGTGTGGTATAATTAAGGAGTCCTAAGGGAGAGAACGAGCGGGAAGCTGAGAGTCCTCCCACGGTGGACAAAAAAGTTCTTGACAAGCCCCACGAAATGTGGTATAATTAAGGTGTCAAAGAGGACAGGGTAAATCAAGAGCCGGAAAAAAAATTTCTGGCAAACCGAAAAAAAAAGGTCTTGACAAGCCCCGAAATCTATGATATAATTAAGGCACAAAGATGAGTGATGGACAGACAAAAGTCCTTAAAATCGTGGCTCAGATAACGATGGGATGAACATACAGCACCTGACCCATCAAGAAAAAACATTCATCTGCCAAATCTAACCATGAGGTGTACTACTATGGAAAAGCTGACTTATGTTTCTGTCCTGTCCGCTGTTATTGACGGCAAGCCTGTCACTCCTGAGATGAAGGAAAAGCTGATTGCTCTCCGGGATGCTCAGGCGAAGAAGAACTCCGCTGAGCGGAAGCCGACTGCCACCCAGACTGCCAACGAAGGCTACAAGGGTGCAATCCTGACCTTCCTGTCCGAGAATGCCGACAAGGCGTTCACCATCAACGACCTGATGAAGGCAGTCCCCGAGGTTGCCGCCGCTGAGCTGACTAACCAGCGTGTGTCTGCTCTGGTTCGCCAGATGGTTCTGGAAGGTGCGGTAACTCGCTCCGAGGTCAAGCGGAAGGCTTACTTCCAGATTGCGGAGTAAGTGTCCGCCTGGGGCGGACACGCCCCAGACCCTCTCCCCCCGAATTATTGGGGGGATTTTTTTTGTGCAATTTGCCTTATTGACAAATCCAGAAAAGTATGGTATAATTGGCCGGCCGCGCTCAGTCGCCACGGCCGGTTTTTTGTCAATAGGTAAAGTTCACAATTTTTAGGCGCGAATTTTGTGCATTTTGCCGACTTGACATTTTTCCCTAAATGCGGTATAATGACCATGTCAAGAGGGGAGGTCAAACGGGCAGTCCTCCTCACGCTTTGAGTGGATAAACTGCATGCAAGGTAAGTCCTGTGGGAGGCGCCCCCATTAAGCAGGACAAATGAGGCAATAAAAAAACACCTTGTAGCCTTGAAAAATCTTCTTGACATTTTATAAAAAATTTGGTATAATATTTATAGAAAAAAGGAAAAGGAATGGTAAAATCATGGAACTGTTATTCACTTTTATTGCCCTGTCTATTGTCAATGTCATCTTCTCTACTGTCCGCACTCTGGTCACTGTGAACGGTGGCAAGGGAACGGCAAGCCTGCTTTCCGGTGGTTACTTCGCTTTCTACAACATCATGCTGATTTACACCGTGGCAGATTTCCCCATGTGGCAGAAATGCGTTATCACTTTCATCTGTAATGTGGTCGGTGTGTTCGTGGTTAAGTGGGTTGAAGAAAAGAGCCGCAAGGACAAAATGTGGAAAGTTGAACTGACCGCAAACCCCAAGGTCACGCAAAAGCTGATTACTGACCTGAAAGAACATGGAATCCCCTTTAACTACATCCCCATTGAAAAGTACACCATTTTCAACCTGTACTGTGCTACCCAAAAGGAAAGTGCTTACGCAAAGGAAATTTGTGAAAAGTACGGTGTAAAATATTTTGTGTCCGAAACCAAAAATCTGTGAAAGAGGGGTTGACAAACCCCTCTTTCCATGGTATAATTAAGGCACGAAAACAAGAAAGGAACTGATTGAAATGGATAAGACCTTGTATGTAGAATGTCCCGTGGAGGATTTTTCCTGCCCCTATTGGAGCTGGAAACTCCAAAAGTGTAAGATGAAAGCCATCGGTGAGGGCGACCCCCACGAAGAGTGCGACGCCTTCTTCGGAGAGGAGGATGAAGACGATGACTGATTTTTGCCGATGCCGGTGCTGTCAGCACCTGTCTTCCGTTGATGTGCGGCAGGATGGCGAAATTGATTTCGACGGAGACACCATCGAAATCAGTTACATCTGTACCTGCGGAACCTGTGGTGGCAAGTGGAAGCGGGTCGAGCAGTTCGAAATGGTCAACTTTTGGAATTGCCCTCTTGATTGAGGGCAATCCTTTTCGTCATTTTGCACAAATTTTCAGCGCCCCGCGCACGTGCGAGCCGGGGCGAATTTTCCATTATACCACACCGCCAGCATTTTGTCAAGCAAAAAGTTGCACAAATTTTGCTCCCTACAATCTCCCGAATTTGTGCAACATTGCCACTTGCATTTTGGGATGGGGTGTGGTATACTATCATTGTTCCAAGGGAGAGGACAGCCGAGCGGGAAGCTGAGAGCGTCCACCACCCACGGATACGAAAAAATCTGAAAAAAAACCTCTTGACAAACAGCGCAAAGTGTGGTATAATTCAGATACAAGGTGAGGGGAAACCCAAGCCAAGGGGTTCAAAAAAAAGAAAAAAAACCTCTTGACAAACCTCCGAACCTGTGATATAATAAGAATGTAAAGAGGGAAACCTCTTACAGAATAAAAAATTTGGGTTGCGACCTACCGCAAGAATGGAGATTGTTACTATGGAAAAGCTGACTTATGTTTCTGTCCTGTCCGCCGTCATTGAGGGTAAGGAAATTACCCCCGAAATGCGTGAGAAGCTGGTTGCCCTGCGTGATGCGCAGGCGAAGAAGAACAGCGCAGAGCGCAAGCCTACTGCGACCCAGACCGCTAACAGCGGTTACAAGGAAGCCGTGGTTGCGTTCCTGTCCGAGAATGCTGACAAGGCATTCACCATCGCTGACCTGATGAAGCAGGTTCCTGCTATCGCAGAAGCCGAGCTGACCAATCAGCGAGTGAGCGCACTGGTTCGCCAGCTGGTGCTGGAGGGCACTGTGGTGCGTGAGGAAGTGAAGCGCAAGGCTTACTTCCGTATTGCGGAGTAATCCGCACGGAGGGGAGGAAAAAACCTCCTCCCCTCCGAAAAAAAGTATTGACAACTGACCCCATGTGTGCTATAATGTACTCATGGAAAAGAGGTGAACACAAATGGCTGACATTGCTACTCTGATGAAAACCTTGGGCCTGACCGAGGAACAAGCAAGAGACCTCATGGAAGATGACAAGCGCATTGACCGAGGCGAGCAAATGGATTTTGACCTGTCTCCCGAAGAAGCGAAAAAGGCAAAAAAGTACGCCAACGCAGGAACGAGGAAAACGGTCTACAAATTCGACACTTCTGCAAAAAAGCGCAAGGAAAACCCCACAAAAGCTGCAATTATCGCAGAAATTGCGAAGTTTTTGGAGGAAAATAGCGAAAATGCCTGCGAAAATGTTGTAATTACCAACAAAGAACGGCAAATCGCCTTCCAAATCGGGGAAAATTGTTACGAATTTACCCTTGTCCAAAAGAGAAAGCCGAAGGTCTGATGGGTTTTGGTGATTTTTCCTTAAAAATCACCAAAAAAGTCTTGACAAATCACCAAAAGGGTGCTATAATAAATACACATTGAGGGAAACGATGGTAAGCCCCAATGAATAAAATGAAAAGGAATTGATGAAAAATGGCAAAGGTTGTACGCATTAAGGCTAAGGTAGCTAAACCCACTCCTGAAAAGGTGGAGTTCCGCAAGTTTAGAGATGGTCGAACTCCTGTCCGCATGGAATTTATGCCCGGTTATGGAGAGAATCTGACCGGAGAGCAAGCGGTTTATTTCTTCAAGTTTTTCAATGAGGAAACTTTGGAGTTTAACAAAATCGGCACTTCCGCAACTGATGTGATTAAGCGACTGCGGAGAGAGATTAGCGATTATTCCAAGGATTTCGCCATCACCCGAGTGGAGATTCACCGAATCCGTCCCTGTTTCCAGTTTCCTGCCGAGGGTGCGGAATCTGCTTTGCGTGCGGCTTTCATTCGCCGTTACCCCGAAGCCTTCCACAAGAATGATAGATTTTTCGGTGTGAACATTACCACCGCAGATTTTGACAAAATTGTGGACGATTTCTTCCTGTAATAAAAAGTTCGGAAAACACCCCCATTTGGGGGTGTTTTTGTACACTAAAAAATGTGTTCCTATTTACCCCTAAAAGAGGGTAAAAACCTAACTTTTCGGCCGCGCGCTGACGAATGCCAGCGCCGGTTTTTGTGCATTATGCTACCCTCGACAATTTTGTGTGCGATTTTTTGTGCAATTTGCTATCTTGCTTTTTTCCTGAAATGTGTTATAATACTAGTGTCAAGAGGAGAGTGGATTCCGACTTGGGGACGGATAAGCCTATCGTATTTCCGTAGTAGCTCAGGAGCGCGCCCGCAGTGAAGAAAAAGAGGTTAATTTTCCTCTTGACAAACTCTAATAAATGTGCTATAATACAGATACAAAGAAACGAAAGGAATTGATTGAAATGATGAAATCTGAACTGTTTACTCGTGAGTTGGAGCTGATTGTGGATGAAGACCTCCGCATGGCTGTCAAGACTTTCATGGAAGAGAATGTGGGCGACTGGTTCTACACCACCGGAGCTTCCTCTACTGGTCGCTATCATCCTAAGTTTTCGCAGGGTGAGCACGGACTGGTCAACCACACTAAAGCGGTTGTAATGTTTGCGGAAGAACTGCTCCGCTTGTCCTCCTACGCTTACATGAGAGCGGAATACAAGGATTATGTGATTGCCGCTTGCATCCTCCATGATACCCGAAAGTACGGCGGTACGGAGTACGACAAGAGCTGTTACAAGAACCACGGACACATCGCCGCAAGCGATTTTGCCGACTGGTGCTATGAGGTCTACGATTTTGTTCCCTCTGAGTACCTGTTGAACGCAATCCGCTCCCACATGGGTCAGTGGACAGAGGACAAGGACGAGCGTCCGTTCACCAACATTGACCGCTGTGTTCACCTTGCGGACTACATCGCAAGCCGGAATTTCATTGACATTCCGAGCCTGCACACCACCGAGGGAGAGGAATAAAAACCTCTCCCTTCGGGAAAAAAAAGTGTTGACAAAACCGATAATCTGTGATACAATAAGGGTACAAAAGAAAAGGAGCTGACAACAATGAGAGATTTTGAGTACAATAGCAAGGTATGGGCAGTGGTCAATCCGGATGGCACTTTCGCTGGTGTCCCCTGTCTGAGCTGGGAAGAAGCACGGGAACTGCGGAACGCAGGTGAGGGGCGTTGGATTTACGCCATGTGCCCCGACCCCGATGGTGAGGTCATCTGGGAGGATGACCGAACCCTCGAAGAGGACGCCCTGGATTTTGACGGGTTTTACAATCCCAATCTGGACATGGGTTTTGACCCGTATCTCGGATGCTATACCGATGACTGTTAAGGGGGGAACGAAAATGTTTAAGCGTATCAAGATTTATTTCCTGCTGAAAAAGCTGGGCATTCATCACGCATGGAAAGCAAGCAAGGACAAGGGATTCATCACCTTTGGGTGATGAATTTTTTTTTGTGCAAAATTACTACTTGACAAGTGCGGCCTCCTGTGGTATAATAGTCATGGGACAACGGGCCGCCGACGGCAGGCAAGGCCCGATTTTCCGCTCGTATACCCCATATGGAAAAATTTTCGTTGAAAGCTGGGGTTCGCATATGCGCGGCTATTTTCCCGAAAACCCCATATGCCGCGTTAACGCGGCCGTAATGATGAAAAAAAATTTCTTTCGCTCTGAAACGAGCGAAAGCTTTTCGCAGCTCGCCGTGGGCTGAGCTGCGATTAACTGGGACAAACGAAAAGTTTGTCCCGTGAAACCTCTTTCGCAACAAAGTTGCGAAAAGAAAAAATCGCGGCAAAAAGCGCCGCGAGTTGATTTTTAAAAAAAATTTTGATATAATATAATTACAAAAGATAAGGAAGGAATTAACTAAGATGTTTGATGCAAAGAATATTTACGACCTGATGGCAAATGGCTCTTTAACTGCCGAGGACCTGGCAACCCAGTTCACTGAAGCATTGAACGGCGCAATTGAACTCCAGAAGGAAGCAGAAAAGAAGGCTGCGGCCGACACTCTGCGAGCTGAGAAGGCAGCAGCTCTGGTCGCTTTGGTGAACGAGCTCGCAGATTTCATGGATAAGTTCTATCATGACCTGGACATCGCGGACGCTCTGCGAGCTTTTATGACTGCAGAAGATGCGGCTGAGCTGGTTGACGCTTTCGATGAAGCGGCCGCTGAGACTCGTAAGCTCATGGAAACCCTGGACAAGTTGCCCGCAGCAGCTAAGCCTCGCAAGCGTGCTCTGCCTGTTGATGTACAAATCAAGGGCGCCGACGCAGACCCCATCATGAAGTTTCTCAAGGATAATGGCCTAATCTAAAAGCCACGCAAAAATCCTCGCGTGAATATCGATTCACGCGAGGACACTTCCATTTTGTACTTTGACAATGAGATAAGCCCAGCTATTATCCAGGAGCAAAGGTGACTCGCTCAGTCTGGATAAGTTTTTTTATAAAAACGGCAACGGTAGCGGGGAAATTAGAGAGTGAGTCTAGGCGCGCCGGGCGCACGACACTTCCACCAAATCCTTAAAAATTAAATAAAAAAATCTTAAGTCCACAAAAATTGTGGACTTTTTTTATATCCAAAAGTAGCTCTTAAGGAGGCTTACGCCTCCTTAAAGCCTCCTTAATATTTCTTATTTATAGCTTCCTTCAAAAACTCATCAATCTTTGCGGACATCGCAAACAAATCTGCGGTCTTCAACTCCACTGGCTTCTCAAATTCCACTGAAACCGGAGTATAAACCGTTTCTCGCTTCTCTTCCTTCTTCCAAGGATAAGGCTTCAAATCTTCCACATGACCATCATTATTAAGCGTTCCAAAAGCCATATTATCCTTAACAAGAGTCATCAACTTGCTCGAGCGCGGTCCACGAATTGCATATGTTACGCCTTTTTCAAGCTGTCCTTTGCGCTCCCACTCGTCATATTCAGGCTTGCCGCAAACATAAACTGGAGAATTA
>JAZRVX010000129.1:0-27624 GCA_045599455.1 Faecousia sp.
GGACGATTTCTGCGATACGCACAATCCAATATAGCTCCCTCCGAGAGGGAGCTATTGTGCCCGGTTCGTATCGCAGTAATATACTCCCACTCTCGGCAAGTCAAAAGTCCCTCCGCGTCAAACGCAGAGGGGCTTTCCATACTTATTGGTCTTTCTGACTTATTGCGGGGCTGCCACGACGGACGCATCCAGCGGGCAGTCATAGCCTTCGGCGGCGGTGACGGCAAACTCCGCCTTGGCTGCATCCAGCAGCTCGGGCTTTTCCATCAGGTCAGCTGCCGCGCCTGCCAGAACCTTGGCCGCCAGCAGCTCGCCCTTGTAGGCAAGCCCTGTCTTGCCGGTGGACACAATCTGCCAGGAGTGGCCGGGCACCTCGGAAGGCCAGGTGGCCGTGGTAATCTGGGCGGTGGGGGTCAGCCAGCTCACATCGCCCACATCCGTGGAGCCGGGGACAAACTGCTCACAGGGATAATAGGGCACCACGAAGTCATTGATGGGCTTGGTACCGTTCTCGGAGAGCCTCGCCACATCCGCGCGGAGCGCCGCAATGGGCGTGGTCACGGGCTTGCCGGTGACGATATAGGTCTTGCGCAGTTTTTGCGCAAAGGCAGTTTCCTCCGGGGTATAGGAAGGCAGGGGTGCCTCACACAAGTTTTCATACAGTAGCTTTTCCAGTACCGTATTGGACAGGGTGTTGGAGGTGCCGTCAATCTGATAATTCGACACCGTGGTGTCCGTCATCAGGGCAGCACCCTTGGCGATATTGTCAACACGCTTCAGGAGCGCTTTTGCCTTGCGCACGGTCTCCGCGCGCACCATGTAGATAAGCTTCGCGGTGGGCTGCACCACATTGGGGCTCAGGCCGCCGGCATCGGCAAAGGAATAGTGGATGGAGCAATTCGGCTCCATGTGCTCGCGCAGGAACTGCACGCCCACATTCATCAGCTCTGCCGCATCCAGCGCAGAGCGCCCGTTGTAGGGGTCGCCGGCTGCATGGGCGGTCAGTCCCTCAAAGCAATAAGCCATCTGAATGCAGGCGGCATTGGAGCCGGTGGTCACCTGATTGGTGTCACCGGGGTGCCATGTCAGCGCCGCATCCAAGTCCCGGAACATACCGTCCCTGGCCATAAAGGTCTTGCCGGCACAGCCTTCCTCACCGGGGCAGCCGTAGAAAATGACGGTGCCGTGGAGCTTACCCGCCGCAATGGCATCCTTGATGGCAATGGCAGCGCCCAGAGAGGCCGCACCCAGCAGATTGTGGCCGCAGCCCTGCCCGCAGCCGCCCACGGTCAAGGTGGTCTTCTCGGTGGCACCTGCCACCTGACTCAAGCCCGACAGAGCATCATACTCACCCAAGATACCGATGCGGGGACTGCCCTCGCCGAAGGAACCCGAAAAGGCGGTGGGAATCCCGCAGAGGTTTTCCTCCACGGTAAAGCCCTGCTCCTTGAGCGCTTTCACATAGGCGGCGGCAGACTGATATTCCAGCAGGGACAGCTCTGCATAGTCCCAGATTTCATCGGAAATCCCCGTAATCAGGCCGGCATTCTTTTCGATATTTTGATATAATTCCTGCTTGTTCATAAAAACACTCCCAAAAGGATGAAAAAGCGAACCGGAAGTATTTTTCTCGGTTCGCTTTTCGTGCAGATGTAGGGGCGGCTATTAGCCGCCCGCAGCGAAAGGCTGCGGTTTTTCAGCAAATAATGCAAGCGGAGCAACCTTCTCCACTACACATTGGATTTCAAAAATCATACATCTTACTGTGCAGGCGGCTGAAAGCCGCCCCTACAGTTTTTTGAATTACGAAAGCACAGCTGAAATCTTACAGCACCTTGGACAGGAAGTCCTGCAGTCTGGGATTCTGAGGATGGTTAAAGATGGCATCGGGACTACCCTGCTCCAGAAGCTTACCGTCGGCCATAAACAGCACGCGGTTGCCCACTTCCCGGGCAAAGCCCATCTCGTGGGTGACCACCACCATGGTCATACCGTCCTGTGCAAGCTCACGCATAACCTCCAGAACTTCGCCGACCATCTCGGGGTCAAGGGCGGAGGTGGGCTCGTCAAAGAGCATCACATCGGGTTCCATCATCAAGGCTCTGACAATGGCGATTCTCTGCTTCTGGCCGCCGGAGAGCTGGATGGGGTAGGCATCGGCGCGGTCAGCAAGGCCGACACGCTCCAGAAGCTTCATTGCCTTCTCATTGGCCTCGGTTTCATCCATGTGCTTGACCTGCACGGGCGCAATGGTCATGTTCTGCAGGATGGTTTTGTGGGGGAAGAGGTTAAAGTGCTGGAACACCATACCCATCTTCTGGCGGTGGACATTGATATCCACCTTTTCCTTCTTGCCTTCTGCATTCACAAAGTGCTTCTTGGTGATATCCACACCCTCGAAGATAATCTCACCATCGGTGGGAACCTCCAGAAGGTTCAGGCTGCGCAGGAAGGTGGACTTACCGGAGCCGGAGGGGCCGATGACGACCATGACATCACCCTTGTTGATATCCACGGAAACATCGTCCAGCGCCTTGATGGCATCGCCTTTGTAGTATTTTTTCAGGTTATGTACCTGAATCAGTTTATCTCCTGTCACCACGGCTCATTCTCCTTTCAAAGTACGCAATAATCTTGGAGGTGGGGAAGGTCAGGCAGAAATACACGATAGCGGCAATAATCAGAGGCTCACCAATGGAGAAGGTTGCAGCCTTGATGGAATTGACACCGTACATGATTTCCTGCACGCCGATGGTGTAGCAGATGGAAGACTCCTTGATAATGGTGACGAACTCATTGGCAATGGCGGGCAGAATATTCTTGATGGCCTGGGGCAGAATAATCAGGCGCATATTCTGCCACTGGGTCATGCCCAGAGAGCGGGCAGCCTCGGTCTGGCCGCCGTCGATGCTCTGAATGCCGGAGCGGATAATCTCGGAAAGATAAGCACCGGAGTTCATGGACAGCGCGATGACACCGGGCAGGAAGCGCTCAAAACGGATGAAACCGAAGAGCTGGAATCTGGGCAGGGAAATCCCGGCCAGCAGAATATTGTAGATAATAAACAGCTGAACCAGCATGGGGGTTGCGCGGATAATCTCCACATACACCGTGGCGACAAGGCGCAGAATGCGCACACGGGAGATTCGCATGATGGCAATCACCAGTGCCAGAATAAAGCCGAACAGCACAGTCAGTGCGGAAAGAGACAGGGTGCACACCAGGCCCTGACGAATCAGGGACATGTATTTCAGTGCAGCCTGAAAACCTTTAATGGAAAGCATTCGTTACTCCTTTTGAAACCTTTTGAGGAAAAGACCATACAAAGCCCCGGAGAGAATCTCCGGGGCTCAGACTGTCAAAGAAGCCGAAACCGTCAAAAATCCGATAAGCACAAATCATTATATGATTTTTATAACCCGGTTTCCATATAACCGGATTTCCGAACAGCAAAAACGCAAAAGTTCTTGCTTTGCAAGGATTTTTAACTTACTTCGAAAACTCTGTCTTACCGTACCCATGTACGCCTACAGACAGAGTTTTCTTGTCTTTCGGCTTCCTTGGCAGTCTGTCAGTGTGTCAAAAAATATTTTTTTGACACACTGAGCCCCGGAGAGAATCTCCGGGGCTAATATTGCGGAAATTAGTTCTCCAGCAGACCCTCGTAGATGTTGCCGCCTGCCAGCTCGTTAGCTTCGGCAACGAACTGACCCATCTTGCCGCTACTCAGAGCCTCGGCGATGGCAGCGTTGACACCGGCCAGCAGAGCATCATTGCCCTTGTAGACGCCGACAGCGGAGCCCTCAGCATCATAGGGGACAGCCAGAACCACAGCCAGGTCGGGGTAGTTCATAGCGTAGGTCTCGGCAACAGCGGTCTCGATGTAAGCGCCGTCCAGGTGACCTGCCAGCAGCTCGCTGATGATGTCGGTGACCTTAGCCAGCTCAACGATATCGGTATCAGCGGAGAACTCCTTGGCCAGATTGACCTGAATGGAGCCCAGCTGAGCGCCGACCTGCAGGGAAGGATCGTTCACATCGTCCAGGGAAGCGAACTTATCGGCATTGGCCTTCAGGCAAACGAAGGACTGGCCGCCCAGATAATAGACATCGGAGAAGTCCATCTTGTCCATACGGGAAGGATCGGGGGAGTAGCCGGCCAGAGCGATATCAACATTCTTGCTTGCCAGCTCCATCAGGGTGCCGTCGAAGTCCATGGGGATAATCTCCAGCTCCAGACCCAGGTAATCGGCAATGAAGTGACCCAGAGCAATGTCGAAGCCGGCCAGAGAGGCGTTGCCGTCTGCATCCAGAGCGTAGAACTCATAGGGAGCGAAGTCGGGGCTGGTGGCCATGGTCAGCTTGCCGGGGTTGACGGTCTGCAGGGCGGGCTCGGTAGACTCGGTAACGGGAGCCTCGGAGGCAGCGGGAGCTTCGGTCTTAGCACCGCAGGCTGCCATGGACAGAACCATAACCAGAACCAGCAGCATGGAAATAATCTTTTTCATATTGCATTCTCCTTTTCTCAAACAGAATTTTTATCTGCTTTGTATGCATGATTATACATATCCATTGCATTGCCGTCAAGTGTCATATTGCACAAAATCATTGTATATTTTCATTGTATATCCGTCTCAAAATATGCATTACACCAATTCGTCATATTCTCACGGACGGTTGTAGTCTTCAAAGATACATTCTCCGCCATAATGTATGCAAGATATTCATTCCTATATGCATAAATATACCGTATATTCCCACGATTATACACACGTAACCGATGTCGCCGCAAATTTTAAGATTTTCCCTCTTGACTTTTCTCTCCTGTTGATTTATTGTTTTACTGTATTAAGCGCTTAATACAGTAGTACATTCACAGGAGTGTGTTCTCCATGGCAAAATTTCGTTCACAATGGATTCTCACCATCGTCCTTGCATTTCTTCTGTGCGGCTGCGCAAGAAAAGCCCCTCCGGCTGAGTCAACCGCTCCTGCCGAGACCGGACAGGCCGCCTTTTCCCCCATCGTCCCCGGCAGACTCTCCATCGCCGTAAGCCCCGACCTCGCCCCCATGGAGTTTGTAATTCCGGCAGAGGATGATGAAAACGAACTCCTGTTGGCAGGTTTCGATATTTCGCTGGGCGAGTATCTGGCGGATGCCTTGGAGCTGGAGGTTCAGTGGCTTCCCATGGGGTTTGAAGACTGCCTTCATGCCGTGGAAGAGGGCACCGCTGATATGGCAATCTCCTCGATTGCCTGGACTGCCTCCCGTCAGGAACGATTTAATCTGTCCAATCCCTACATACCATATACAGGCACCGCCGATGTGGTTGTGATGCATGCCGGCGCGGATGCCCTCACCCAAACCGTGAACACCGTGCTGGAGCAGGCAGAGCAGGCGGGCTGCTACACCCGGTGGTATGCTCAGGCGAAAACCGATGCCCTAAACGGCGTGGAAATCACCTTTGGCAGCGATGGCGCTGTCCTGAAATAACGCAAGGAGGGAATGAAGTGTCATACGATTTTGATTCCGGCCGCCCCATCTATACCCAGCTCTTAGAGAAAATCACTACGGATATCGTATCCGGTTCCCTTGCCCCCGGGCAGAAATTGCCGGGTGTACGAGAACTGGCCGCCGAGTACGGCGTGAACCCCAACACCGTCCAGCGCACCATGACAGAGCTGGAGCGACAGGGGCTGGTCTATTCCGAGCGCACCGCAGGGCGGTTTGTCACCCGGGATACCGAAAAAATTCACGAGACCCGCATAACCATTGCAAGAGGCCTCGCCCAAACCTACTTAAAAAGCATGCAGGAGCTGGGAATGTCCACGGATGAAATCAAGCTCATCACTCAGAGCATCCACGAAGCCCTGCTGAAAGGAGAATTCTGATGTCAGAATATGTACTTCACTGCACCGAACTGAAAAAATTCTACGGCAATACCCCCGCCCTTCGGGGGATTGACCTGACCTTGGAGCCCGGCAAATTCATTGGCTTGCTCGGCCCCAACGGCAGCGGCAAAACCACCCTTATGAAAATTGCCGCAGGTGTGCTCTCCCCCACCTCCGGTAAAATCGAGATTTTCGGAAATCCCATCGGCAAAGTAAGCAAAGGTCTTGTCAGCTACCTGCCCGACACGGATTTTCTTCCCGAACAAAGCATATTGCGCACCATTGATATGTTTGCGGAGTTCTTCCCGGACTTTGACCGCATCAAGGCACAGAAAATGCTGGGCGATTTGCGGCTTGACGAAAAGCTCACACCGAAAAAGCTCTCCAAGGGAAACCGGGAAAAGCTGCAGCTTGTGCTGGCCATGAGCCGAAAGGCAAAACTCTACCTTCTGGATGAGCCCATTGGCGGCATTGACCCCGCCGCACGGGACTATATCCTGCACACCATACTGGACAATTACTCCGAGGATGCCGCTGTGCTGCTGTCCACCCATCTGATTGGGGACATTGAATCCATTCTTGACGATGCCGTATTCCTCAAAGACGGCGAAATCCTCGCCCACCGCAGTGCAGAGGAGCTTCGTTCCACCGAGAATATAAGCGTGGATGCTTACTTCCGGGAGGTATTCAAATGCTGAAACTAATGAAATATGAGTGGAAGCTGGGCTTCCGCACCGTGAGATTCACCCTGATTGCAGGGCTGATCGTATCCATCCTGTTCGGCCTGTTGGTTGGTGTGCTGGGCACGCCAGATTACGGCATCGACAGGCTTGTCTTTGCCGGCAATGACCGAACCGAATTTGTGATCATGGTCGGCTCCATCGTCTGGGTGGCAGTCTGGTTTGCACTGTTCGTACAAACGGTGGATGTAATCCTGAAAGCTCTGTCCACCCGGATGTTTGCCCCGGAGGGGTACATCGCCCACACCCTCCCGCTGGAAACCTGGGAGCTTCTGGGCGGCAAAGCGCTGGGCGTATGGCTGTTTGGATTATTTATGTCCCTGATGGCATTTATCGGAATGGTACTGCTTTTATTCACAGCCCTTGCCGCAAGCGGAGAAATGGTGAATTTCTTCAAATACCTGTGGCAGACAATTCCAAAGCTGACCCCCTATCATTGGGAAACACTCGCTCAGGCCATGGGATGGCTTGCACTTGCGCTGATTGCCTTTCCGGGCGCAACCGCTGTGGGCATTGTGAATTTGCAGTTCATCTGCATTGCCTCCCGGCAGTTTGGCAAGCACCATCTGGCAGGCGGAATCATCGTGCTGGTGATTTTAATTAACATAGAAGGCAGACTTTCAAGTGCAACCCATTTAGGAAGCGTCATCACCGTCCTCATGGCCATCGCCTGCTTCTGCGGCAGCAATTACCTGCTGAAAACCAGATTGAGTGTGTAAGGAAACTTAAGGAAGCTTTAACGGCGTAGCCGTTAAAGCTTCCGTCATCAGCTATCAGACATCCGTCATCAGTTTTTTGCCTGCTTAAATCGGCGCTTTCACCTAGAGTCACCACTCTGATGACTGACGACTACGAGCGAAGTGAGTGAAAGCTTCCTTTTTTACAAAACCATCCGGATATTCTCCAATACCGCACAGCGCAAAAAAGCCCTCCGAGTTTCCTCGGAGGGCTAAATTTACCTATTCGGCAATCAAGAATTACTCGTTGATCTCGGTGACAACGCCGGAACCGACGGTACGGCCACCCTCACGGATAGCGAAACGCAGGCCCTTCTCGATAGCGATGGGGGTGATCAGCTCAACGTCCATGACAACGTTATCGCCGGGCATGCACATCTCAGTGCCTTCGGGCAGGGAGATGATGCCGGTAACGTCGGTGGTACGGAAGTAGAACTGAGGACGATAGTTGTTGAAGAAAGGAGTGTGACGGCCGCCCTCTTCCTTGGACAGGACGTAAACCTGGCCCTTGAACTTGGTCAGGGGGTGGATGGAGTTGGGCTTGCACAGAACCTGGCCTCTCTCGATGTTCTTCTTGTCAATACCACGCAGCAGAGCGCCGATGTTATCGCCGGCTTCTGCGTAGTCCAGCAGCTTGTGGAACATCTCGATATCGGTAACGACGGTGGACTGCTTGTCCTCACGCAGACCGACAATCTCGACAGCCTCGTTCTTCTTGATGACGCCACGCTCAACACGACCGGTAGCAACGGTACCACGGCCGGAGATGGTGAAGACGTCCTCAACGGGCATCAGGAAGGGCTGGTCAGCCTTACGGTCGGGGGTGGGGATGAAGGAGTCAACAGCGTCCATCAGAGCCTTGATGCACTCGTACTCGGGAGCGTTCATATCCTTGGACTCGGAAATCAGAGCGTTCAGAGCGGAGCCGGGGATGACGGGGGTGTCGTCGCCGGGGAACTCGTAGAAGGACAGAGTCTCGCGAATCTCCATCTCAACCAGCTCCAGCAGCTCAGCGTCGTCAACCAGGTCAGCCTTGTTCATGAAGACGACGATGGAGGGCACGCCGACCTGACGAGCCAGCAGCAGGTGCTCCTTGGTCTGAGCCATGGGGCCGTCGGTAGCAGCGATAACCAGAATAGCGCCGTCCATCTGAGCAGCACCGGTAATCATGTTCTTGATATAGTCGGCGTGGCCCGGGCAGTCAACGTGAGCGTAATGACGGTTGTCGGTCTCGTACTCAACGTGAGCGGTGTTAATCGTGATACCACGTGCCTTCTCTTCGGGAGCCTTATCGATGGAAGCGTAGTCCTCGAACTGTGCGTAGCCCTTCATAGCCAGGTACTTGGTGATAGCTGCGGTCAGAGTGGTCTTGCCGTGGTCAACATGGCCGATAGTACCGATGTTAACATGGGGCTTATTTCTTTCAAACTTCTGCTTTGCCATTTGAAATATTCCTCCTGTTGAATATTTGAATTAAAAAATTGATAACGAATTAATGGTGCGTTTCCCGCACATCCAGTATATCATACTACATGTTTTCGGGAAACACAAGAGAAATTTTGCATTTTCTCTTGGTAACTCCCGGTTTCCCGGGAGTTTGTTGAAAACTTAGTCCTTGCCGCGAGCCTTGATGATTTCCTCGCTCTTGGACTTGGGCAGCTCAGCATAGTGGCTGGGCTCCATGGCGTAGTTGCCACGACCCTGAGTCTTGGAACGCAGGTCGGTTGCATAACCGAACATCTCTGCCAGAGGCACATTGGAGTCAACCTGCACAGAGCCGGTACGGGTAATCTGACCCAGAATGTTACCACGGCGAGCGGTGATATCACCGATAACAACGCCCATGTAATCATCGGGGACAGTGACAGCGACCTTCATGATGGGCTCCAGGATGGCGGGATTTGCCTTGCGGCAAGCTTCCTTGAATGCCATGGAACCAGCAATCTTAAATGCCATTTCAGAGGAGTCGACCTCGTGGTAGGAGCCGTCGAACAGGGTGACCTTCACATCAACCACGGGGAAGCCTGCCATAACACCGGACTGCATAGCGCCCTGGATACCGGCATCGACTGCGGGGATGTATTCCTTGGGAATTGCACCGCCGAGAACCGCGTTGATGAACTCATAACCCTTGCCGGGCTCATTGGGCTCGACATGAATCTTGACATGGCCGTACTGACCCTTACCACCGGACTGACGGGCATACTTGGTATCCTGATCGACAGCCTTGCGGATGGTCTCCTTGTAAGCAACCTGGGGAGCGCCCACGTTTGCTTCCACCTTGAACTCACGCAGCAGACGGTCAACGATGATTTCCAGATGCAGCTCGCCCATACCGGCGATGATGGTCTGACCGGTTTCCTCATCGGTGTAGGTGCGGAAAGTGGGATCCTCTTCAGCCAGCTTGGCCAGAGCGATGCCCATCTTCTCCTGACCGGCCTTGGTCTTGGGCTCGATAGCCACGCGGATAACGGGCTCGGGGAAGACCATGGACTCGAGGATGATGGGATGGTCGGGATCGCAGAAGGTATCACCGGTGGTAGTGTTCTTCACGCCGACAGCGGCAGCGATATCACCGGCATAGACAATGTCGATGTCCTCGCGGTGATTGGCGTGCATCTGCAGGATACGACCCAGACGCTCGTTGGTGCCCTTGGTGCAGTTCAGGACAGTGGTGCCCTTCTCCAGAATACCGGAGTACACACGGAAGTAGCACAGCTTGCCGACATAGGGGTCGGTAGCAATCTTGAAGGCCAGAGCGGAGAAGGGAGCCTCGTCGGATGCGGGGCGGAAATCCTCTTCCTCGGTCTCGGGGTTGGTGCCCTTGATGCCCTTCTTATCCAGGGGGCTGGGCATGAAGTCAACCACGGCATCCAGAACCTGCTGGACACCCTTGTTCTTGTAAGAGGTACCGCAGACAATGGGCACCATCTCATTGGCAATGGTAGCGCGGCGGATGACGGCCTTCATCTCCTCGACGGTGATTTCCTCACCCTCCAGGTACTTCATAGCCAGGTCATCGTCCAGAGCGGTCAGAGCATCCATCAGCTTCTCGTGGTACTCTTCGCAGATGTCCACCATGTCCTCGGGGATATCCTCAATGCGGATGTCCTTACCCAGGTCATCATAGAAGACATTTGCCTTCATGGTGAGCAGGTCGACATTGCCCTTGAAGAAAGCCTCGGAGCCGATGGGCAGCTGCAGAGCAACTGCGTTGCACTTCAGGCGCTCGTCAATCATCTGCAGAACACGGTAGAAGTCGGCACCCATGATATCCATCTTGTTGATGTAAATCATGCGGGGAACCTTGTACTCGTCGGCCTGACGCCAAACGGTCTCGGTCTGGGGCTCAACGCCGCCCTTTGCGCACAGAACGGTGACAGCGCCGTCCAGAACACGCAGAGAACGCTCGACTTCAACGGTGAAGTCGACGTGACCCGGGGTGTCGATGATGTTCAGGCGGCAGCCCTTCCAGAAGCAGGTGGTAGCAGCGGAGGTGATGGTAATACCACGCTCCTGCTCCTGAGCCATCCAGTCCATGGTAGCGGCACCGTCGTGAGTCTCACCGATTTTGTAGTTCTTACCGGTGTAGAACAGAATACGCTCGGTGGTAGTAGTCTTACCGGCATCGATGTGAGCCATGATGCCGAAGTTTCTGGTGTTTTCCAGAGAATACTGTCTAGGCATGTATAATCTCCTTTATTACCAGCGGAAATGAGCGAATGCCTTGTTGGCATCGGCCATCTTGTGAACATCTTCACGCTTCTTGACGGAAGAGCCGGTATTGTTGGCAGCATCCATGATTTCAGCGGCCAGGCGCTCCTTCATGGTGTTCTCGCTGCGGTTGCGGCTGTAGGTAGTCAGCCAGCGCAGACCCAGGGTCTGACGACGATCGGGGCGAACCTCGATGGGAACCTGGTAGGTTGCACCGCCGACACGGCGAGCCTTCAGCTCCACGGCAGGCATGACATTCTCCATAGCCTGCTGGAAGACTTCCAGTCCGTTCTTGCCGGTCTTGTTCTCGACAATTTCAAATGCACCGTAAACGACCTTCTGGGCAACACCCTTCTTGCCGTCCAGCATGATGCTGTTAACGAGCTTGGTAACCAGAACGGAATTGTAATTAGGATCCGGGAGGACCTCTCTCTTGGGAACATTACCTCTTCTGGGCACTTTGCTTCCCTCCTTCATAATAATAATGATTTCATCGGTACTCGAAAGTTGCACTTTCGTTGGTGCCTGGCCAGAGGTTTCAACATAGCAATCTATATTAAAACGCTGGCAAGGCCTTGCCTTGCGAATCGGCGTAGGGAAAAGTTAAAGTTGTTTGGACGGAAGATTACTTCTTCTTGCCGGCCTTGGGACGCTTTGCACCGTACTTGGAGCGGGACTGCATGCGGTTCTGCACGCCCTGAGTATCCAGAGTGCCACGGATGATGTGGTAACGGACACCGGGAAGGTCCTTAACACGGCCGCCGCGAATCAGAACGACGGAGTGCTCCTGCAGGTTGTGGCCAACACCGGGGATGTAAGCGGAAACTTCCATGCCATTGGTCAGACGCACACGGGCAATCTTACGCAGAGCGGAGTTAGGCTTCTTGGGGGTGGTGGTACGGACAGCGGTGCACACGCCACGCTTCTGGGGGGAAGGCAGGCTGGTAGCCTTGTTCTCCAGAGTGTTCAGACCTCTCTGCAGAGCAGGAGCGGTGGACTTGTAGGTGGACTGCTGACGGCCATTTCTAACGAGCTGGTTAAAAGTAGGCATTCATCTATCTCCTTTCTTGAGTTCTCGCCGGAAGGCGGGTTTCTATATTCCACGGACGAATCCGTTGGAAACGGTGTTACTCGACCACGGCTGCGGCAGCCGCGCCCACATCTATTGCACAGGCTTTGCCGAGGGCGCGCTGGCTCTCGACCCAGGTCGGATGGATTCCCGATTGCTCGCAAATTGCTTCGATGGGCTCCGTAATGCCCGGGTCTGCATCCAGAGCAAGATACACAGCCTTGGCACACCCGGAGGCAATTGCCTTGCGGATTTGTTTGCTGCCGACCTTGAGGCGTTTGCCTGTCAGATTCGGCACAGAGCCGTAGCTACGCATTCTAGTATCATTTTTCATATCCATACAAGGTGATATTATACCCTAAATTTTGCTATTGTCAACGCAATTTCACAAAAAACATTGGACAAAGATTGATTTTCAGGGGTTTTTGTTTTGTGAGAATTGCCAATTTGTTTTTCAGACCAGTGTTGCGGGGAGGCAATGAGATTAAAGCTTAGGCATCAGGCATCAGGATTCAGGCATCAGTTACGCACAGTCCAAGGCTTCCCCTTGGAGAAGCCTTTTTCGCCCAATTCGCAACTCAGCTAAATGAAGCTTTAACTGAGTTACGAACCGGCTTGTGCGTCACTGACGGCTGATAGCTGATAGCTGATGCCTGATGCCTAAAAAAAGAGGCTCTTGCGAGCCTCTTTTTATCGGGGAATTACTTGTTGTCCGCGTGGGCTGCGTTGGCAGCGGTACGGCCGGAGACCAGAATCTCAACGATGGCATTACCGCCCAGACGGTTGCCGCCGTGGATGCCGCCGGTGACCTCACCTGCTGCGTACAGGCCGGGAATCACAGCACCGTCGGTTGCCAGCACATGGCGCTCAGCATCGATTGCCAGACCGCCCATGGTGTGGTGGGTGGAAGGTGCCATCACACGGATACGAATCAGCTCACCCTCGAGCTTGTAGGTCTCGGGGATGTAGTTGCCCTTCTCGTCCTGCTCTGCGAAGCCGACCAGCTTGGTGGGATTCTCCTTCTGAACCTCGGGGGGCTCCACGCCGGCCATAACAGCTCTGTCGTAGGCCTCGATGGTCTCATAGATGACCTTGGGGTCGGCCTTCATGCCGAAGGTATCCAGAATGCCCTGCAGCTCCTCAACATTTCTGCAGAAGTACACACGGTTGTCAATCTGGGTCTTGCCGGTGGTTGCACCTGCCTCCACACCGGGAGCCACATAGGTATCATAGGGATAGGGGAAGCCGACAACGGTCTCGGCATTGGAGAACTCAAGGAAGACACCCTGAGTGCCATTAACCTCGATGCCGTTGCGCAGCTCGCCAAGGCTCAGCACATCACGCTCGGCAGCCTCGTTGACGAAGCGCTTGCCGGTGGTGGGGTTAATGTAGGCAGCATAGTTGCCTGCGCCGAAGGACAGGTTGCCGTTGTCAATCCACGCAATGGGCATCAGCTGTGTCCAGCCCTCGCCCACGGTGGCAGCGCCCACGGCCTCGCCCATGACGATGCCGTCACCCATCAGGGAGTTGCGGTTGGTGGTCTTGGTTGCACCGGTGATGTACTGGGATTCCCAGTACTTGTTGGTGCCCATAACCTTCTCAATGTTGGCAGCGTAGCCGCCGGTAGCCAGAATGACGCCCTTCTTAGCGTGTGCCACAACGGGAGTACCGTCAAACATGGTAGCCTTCACGCCGGTGACAACACCATTCTCCACAATCAGAGAGTCGGCGCCGGTACGGGTCATAATCTTGTTGTTTGCGGCAGTAGCGGAGGTCTGCAGCAGAGTCTTTGCGGTGGTGGCGAAGTAGGTGCCGTACTGTGCGGGCACATCCATCTTGCCGTCGCCGTCCATGTCGCCGCCGCCGAAGGAGTTTTCACGCCACCACAGAGCACCAATCAGTGTGGACTGGTCTGCATCGTTGAACAGAGCGCCCTGGTCGGCCAGCCATTCCTTCAAGCCCTGGCCGCCCTCGATGAACTGCTTGACCAGAGCGGGATTGCCGTAAATCCACTCGTTCTTGTCAGCACTCTGACGCAGGCCGCCGTAGTAGGTCTGGAAGATGTGCAGGTTGACGGTGGAGAACAGGGTCAGCTCGCTCTCGGCGTAGCCGCTGTCCAGCTTGGGCTGTGCCCAGTCAAGGTATGCCTTGATTTCAGCCTTCAGCGCCTTCAGGGTATCCAGGTACTCGGCATGGACACCGTGCTTGCTCAGCTCGTTGATATAGCCGGGAATATACTCGTGAGTCTTGTAGTACTCGCCGTCGAAGGGCTCCTCGGACCACTCCTCGATAATCTTCAGCGTCTCGATGGCACCGTTGCCGGACTTAACCTTGTTAAAGACCTTGCCGTTGTACTCGTAGACACCGGTGGTAGCATCGGGGTTGGCAGAATCCCAGCACAGGTAGGGCATGACGGACTGATAAGCGCCGCCGGAAACCAGAGTATTGCCACCGATTTCGGCGTTCTTCTCAATGACGAGAACGGTATCGCCGTTCTGTGCAGCCTGTGCAGCAGCGCCCATACCGGCACCGCCACCGCCGACGATGACGATATCGTAGGTTTCCTCAATCTGCTCACCTGCCGCATGGGCAACGGTGTTCTTCTTAAAGGCAGTCATATTGGTGGCACCTGCCTGCTGGGCAGCGTCATTGACCGCATTTTTCAGCGCACGGCTGGAGAAGGTAGCGCCGGAGACAGCATCCACGCCCGTGCCGTTGGCAGCCAGAATGTCGGGAATCATGATGTCGAAAGCAGGAGAGCCCACATGGGCGGTCTCACCGGAGACGGTAACCTTTACATCCGTAACAGCAGTGTCGGAGAAGGTAACCTCCACGGACACGGGGCCGTTGTAGCCCTCGGCAGTGCCGGTGTATGTACCTGCGGTGAAGGTCAGCTCTGCGCCTTCGTTCACTTCGCCTCTTGCGGCAGCCAGTGCGGCTGCAACAGCCTCACGAACACCGTTGGAGGTCAGGGTTGCGCCGGAAACACCGTCAATTTCAGCGCTCTGAGCGGTCAGAACCTGATTTTTCAGAGTGTCCAGAGCAGCGCCGCCGATGTTGGGAGTCTCGCCGGGGCCGGCCAGAGAAACGGACTTGATAGCGCCGTCCTTCATGGTCAGAGTTGCGGTCACATCGCCGCCGAAGCCCATACCGGAGCCTGTGAAGGTTTCCGTACCGGCAGAGGCAGCTTTCTTGACAGCTTCTTCCTCAAACTGCAGAGCAAAGAGCAGGGCAATGGCTACAACGCCTGCCACGACAGCTTTCCAGAAGTCGCTGCGGGAAAAATGTTTCTCCATGTTTTATTTGCACTTCCTTTACCAAATAGTGGTTTTTTGCACGATTTCATAATAGCAAAAATTGTGCTGTTAGTCAAATGTAACTTACTCCATTTTTATCGATTAAAAAATACTTATTTCTGTCATTTTGACAGGGCGCCGCAGGCAGAGGATGACAGTGGTCAGTTGTCAGTCGTGTGAACACAGTAATCGGAATCTCATTCTGCCTTACACCGCTTTTCGGCAGTCCGAGGGGCGCACCCGGTGGGTACGCCCCTCATGAAAAACTTACTTTGCGCAGTATTCGTGGTTGTGCAGAAGCTTGTGTTCTTTTCCTTTCAGGAAGCCCTCATACAAAGACTGAACCATGGGGTTTTCATCGCACTTCTTGACCACCGCCACATTGTCGGCGTTGTAGATGCCCTCCCGGCGGGCGGCCTTGGTGCGGTCTCCTGCCAGTCTGGGCTGGCCGCCGCCCATGATGCAGCCACGGCGGCAGGCCATGACCTCAATCAGGTGGTAGCTCTTGCGCCCGGCGCGGACATCTTCCATCACCTTGCGGGCATCGGCAAGGCCGGACACCACGCAGATATTGATTTCCATGCCCTCATAAGGGATAGAGAACTCCTTGATAAATCCGCTCTGACGGACACCGCAGGCCGCGATGGATTCCAAGGTTGCCTTGTCGTGGCCGGGCACCAGATGGCGGATAACCGCCTCGGTAACACCGCCGGTGACACCGAAGATGACACCGCCGCCGGAGCCGAAGCCAAAGGGAATATCCGATGCCTCGGATTCTAAGGATGCAAAGTCAATACCCGTGACCTTAATCATGTCCACAAGCTCGGAGGTGGTGACCACGAAGTCGGTGTCCTGCTCCCCTTCCGTGAAGGAATTGGCTCGCTTGGCCTCCATCTTCTTGGCCGTGCAGGGCATGAAGGACACCATGACGGTCTTCCGTCCGTCGGGGTTGTGCTGCGGATCGCGGAACCACTCCTTGGTGATGGCCGACAGCATACCCTGAGGAGAGCGGCAGGTGGAGACATTCTCGGTGTACTCCGGGAACTGGTCGCCCACGAACTTGACCCATGCCGGGCAGCAGGAGGTCAGAAGCGGGAGCTTTCCGCCGGTTTTCACTCGGTTTACAAATTCCGCAGCTTCCTCCACGATGGTCAGGTCAGCAGAGAAAGTGGTGTCATATACTTCTTCAAAGCCCATGCGGTGCAGTGCCGCCACAATCTTGCCCATGGTGGACTTGCCCTTGTCCAAGCCAAAGGCCGCACCCACTGCCACGCGGACGGCGGGCGCAATCTGGGCGACCACCCGAATCTTGGGGTCGGCCAGAGCCTCCCAGACGGATTCCTTGCTGTGGTGGATGGTGATGGCACCGGTGGGGCAGTACACACGGCACTGGCCGCAGCCCACGCAGTCGGTGGTGCCGATGGGACGGTTGAAGCCGGTGGTAACGGAGGCCTCGGAGCCGCGCATTGCGAAGCCCAGCGCGCCCACGCCCTGAAGCTCGGAGCACACACGGACACAGTTGCCGCAGAGGATGCACTTATTGGGGTCGCGGACGATGGAAGGAGAGCTCAAATCCAGAGGCTTTTCCTCCCGGTAGTCGTCATAGCGCACTTTCGTGATGCCGAAGCGCTGGGCAAGGGTCTGCAAATTGCAGTCGCCATTGCGCTGGCAGGTGGTGCAGTCGCGACAGTGGGCTGCAAGCAAGAGCTCCACAATCATCTTGCGGTACTTGCGAAGTCTGCCCGTATTGGTGTAAATCACCATGCCGTCTCTGGGCTCCTCGGAGCAGGAGGCAAACATCTGCCCCTTATCGTTTTCCACGGTGCACAGGCGGCAGGCACCGAAGGTGGAAAGCTCGCTGTGGTAGCACAGGGTCGGCAGGTCGATGCCCGCCTTGCGGATAATGGTCAGGACATTTTTCTCGTCCGTAAACTCAAATTTTCTTCCGTCAATGGTAATGGTTCCCATAAAAGCTTCCCTCCTTAATCCTCAATATAGATGGCATCAAAGGCACAGCCGTCCTTACAGGCGGAGCACTTGATACACTTGGTGGGGTCAATGGAGTATGCCTCACGGCGCACACCGGTAATGGCACCCACGGGGCAGTTCTTGGCGCACTTGCCGCAGCCCTTGCAGTACTCGGGGTTGATGACAAAGCGGCGCATAGCCTGGCACACATGGGCGCGGCACTTCTTGTCCACGATGTGCTCGATGTACTCATCCCGGAAGGTGGTTAGGGTGGAGATGACGGGAAGGGGTGCGCTCTTACCCAGACCGCACAGAGCCATGGACTTGACCATCTTGGCAAGCTCCTCCAGATTGTCGAGGTCTTCCAGTGTTCCCTCACCGCCCACGATTTTTTCCAGAATCTCCAGCATGCGCTTGGTGCCCTCACGGCAGGGCACGCACTTGCCGCAGCTTTCGCGCTGGGTAAAGCTCATGAAGAATCGGGCGACCTCCACCATGCAGGTCTTGTCGTCCATCACCACCATGCCGCCGGAGCCGACAATGGCGTTGAACTTCTTCACAGAGTCAAAGTCCAGAGGCTCGTCCAGATGCTTTTCCGTTAAGCAGCCGCCGGAGGGGCCGCCAATCTGCACGGCCTTAAAGGGCGCATTGTTCTTTAATCCGCCGCCGATATCAAAGATAATCTGGCGCAGGGTGGAGCCCATGGGTACCTCGATAAGGCCGGTATTCTCAATGGCACCGGTCAGGGAGAAGGTCTTCGTTCCGGGAGAGCCTTCCGTGCCGATGGTTCTGTACCAATCCGCGCCCTTGAGGATAATTTTGGGGACATTGGCGTAGGTTTCCACATTGTTGAGCACCGTGGGCTTCTCCCACAGACCCTTTTCCACAGTTCTGGGGGGCTTGACACGGGGCATACCGCGGTTGCCTTCGATGGAGGCAGTCAGGGCAGAGCCCTCGCCGCAGACGAACGCGCCTGCGCCGCGGTTGATGTGCATGTGGAAATTAAAGCCGGAGCCTAAGATATTGTCACCCAGCAGGCCACGCTCTTCCAGAAGCTTGATGGCATGGCGCAGTCTGGCCACGCTCTGGGGGTACTCGGCGCGGACATAGATATAGCCATCCTCGGACTGCACGGCGTAGCCCGCAATCATCATGCCCTCAATGAGCTTGAAGGGGTCGCCCTCCATGACGGAGCCGTCCATAAATGCGCCGGGGTCGCCCTCGTCACCGTTGCAGACCACATAGCGAATGGGCTCCTTCTGGCGTGCCACCTGCTTCCACTTCTTGCCGCAGGGGAATCCGCCGCCGCCGCGGCCGCGAAGGCCGGACTTGTCCACTTCATCGATGACCTGCTCCCGGGTCATCTCAAACATAGCCTTGGTCAGCGCCTCAAAGCCGCCGGAGGCGATGTACTCATCCAGAGATTCCGCGTCAAAGCGTCCGCAGTTTTCCAGCACGATTCTGGTCTGCTTTGCCATGAAGGGGATATCCTCGGGGTGGATGTAGTGTACATCTTTCTTGGCGTAGAGCAGACGGTCGATAACCTCGCCGCCCACCACGGTCTTTTCAAAAATCTCGCGGCAGTCATCGGGCTGAACCTTTACATACTGGATAACCTCGTCACCTTTCTGAATGCGAACCAGAGGTCCCAGCTCACAGAAGCCCTGACAGCCGGTCTTCTTCACGCCCACATGCTCCCCCTCATCGTGGGGTGCAAAGTCCAGCACCACACCGGGGGTATTCTTGGTCAGTTCCACGAACTGCTCGTAAATCCTCGTAGAACCGGAGGCAATACAGCCGGTGCCGGAGCAGACTAAGATTCGGCAGTCATAGGCGGCAATGGTCGCCTGTGCATTCTTGCGGGCTTGCAGCAATTCTTCAGTCGTTGTAATCATTTGCCTTTCCCCCTCAGTTCGTCAATCACGGCAAGGGCTTTCTCCGGGGTCATGGACGGATGAACGGTTTCATTCACCATCATGGTGGGAGCAAGTCCGCAGGCGCCTAAGCAGGACACGGTTTCCACGGTGAAGAGCATGTCATCGGTGGTGTGCTTTTTCTTGCTCAGACCCAGCTCCTTCCACAGCGCCTCCAGCACAGGGGTGGACTTGCGCACATGGCATGCAGTGCCGTCGCAGACCTTGATAACATACTTTCCCTTGGGTTCAAAGGAGAAGTTTTCATAGAAGGTGGCAACGGAGTAGGCCTTGGTCTCGGTGATGCCGATTTGGTTTGCCACATAGCTCAGCAGCTCTCCGGGAAGATAACGGTACTCCGCCTGAATATCCTGCATAATGGGAATCAGGGAGCTGTCCTTGGGGCCGTAGTGGGCAATGATTTCATCTGTCTTGTCGTAGTAAGACTGATCGAGCATTGCAGTTTCCTCCTTTATGACTGCCCGGGGCAGTCGGATATGCACGCAAAAGTAGAATATGTGCACAAATTCATTATATCCCTGTCGATTTATTTTGTCAATTCATACAAAGTCCATTTTCTATGTCAGAATCAACAAAAAGGAGTGCCCCATTTTGACTTCCCCAAAGGTCGCAGTTGACGAACATAGCTCCCGGGCGGTATAATGGGAAAAATGCTCCTTTTCAGAAAACTGTGCAGAAGGAAGCTTTTGCTCAGCAACGAACCGGGCAACAGCTTCCTCCGGGAGGGAACTGGCGAGCGTCAGCGAGACTGAGGGAGCCCGGCGGCATCTTTCGTTTTTTCCGCTTACTGATATATATGCAGCATCTCGCAGCTCTCCCTCAGTCACTCACTTTGTTCGTGACAGCTCCCTCCCGGAGGGAGCTGTTGCCCGGTTCGTTACTGCAAGTGAAAATCTCCGAAGAACCGAAAAAATCATATAGGAGGATACGGCCATGCGTCTTGGTATTATCGGCAAAGGCAAAATCGTTCAGAATCTCATGGAAACAAAGGCTTCCCTCCCCGTGGAGGCTATGGCACTTCTGGTGCGCCCGGGTGCACAGGAAAGCGGCAGAGAATTTGCATCCAAATATGGTATGGACGCTGTGTATACAGAATTTTCCGACCTCGTCGCATGGAAGCCCGATGCCGTCTATGTGGCAGTGCCCAACCATCTGCACCACCGCTACACAAAGGCCGCCCTGGAAGCCGGGTGCAATGTGATTTTGGAAAAGCCCGCCTGCTCCAATGCCGCCGAGCTTGCAGAACTTATTGCGCTATCCAGAGAAAAAGGCGTGTATCTCATGGAGGCCATGACCACATGGTATCTTCCCGCGTTCCATGCACTCAAGCAGGCACTTCCCGCTCTGGGGCGGCTGCGGCTGGTGAATCTTACCTACTGCCAGCGCTCCTCCCGCTATGATGCTTTCCGGGATGGCACCGTTCTGCCCGCTTTCGACCCGCTGGCCTCCGGCGGCAGTCTCATGGATATTAACATCTACAATATCGCTGCGGCAGTGGGGCTTTTCGGCGCTCCCGACAAGGTCGGCTATGCCGCCAATACAGAGCGCGGCATCGACACCTCCGGTGTTGCCGTGTTGCGCTATCCCGATTTTCAGGTGGTGGCCACCGGTGCCAAGGACTGCGGTCTTGCAGCAGGCGGCACGCTTCTCGGTGACGAGGGCACCATCACCTTTGACGGCCCCGTGAGCCTTGTAAATGCCTTCACCGGCAAGGAAAGCTTTGCCGTTTCCGAGCCGCCCCACAGAATGCTCCCGGAGTTTTTAGCGTTTTCCGAAATTTTGCAGGGACAGCATCGGGATATCTATGAACAGAATCTTTGCAACAGTCTGACTGTCGCAAGGATTCTGGACGAAGGCCGCCGTCAGGCGGGTATTCACTTCCCTGCGGACGACTGATATGGACTACACCCTCATCCGCTCCCGCCGCAAGACCTTGTCCATTCAGGTCAAGGACGGCGAAGTTCTCGTAAAAGCCCCCATGCGGCTGTCACAGCGGGAGATTGACCGCTTCCTCGGGGAGAAATCCGGCTGGATTGCCGAATGTCTTCAGAAATACCAAACCGCTCTGGACGATGCCGGGGGAAAACTGACTGACGAGCAGGTGGAAACTATGGTTTCCCTTGCAAAGGATGTATTCCGCGAAAGAGTTTCTCACTACGCCCCGCTGGTGGGGGTGCGCTTCGGGCGCATCACCGTGCGCTGCCAGAAAACCCGCTGGGGCAGCTGCTCCGCTCAGGGCAATCTGAGCTTCAATGCGGCACTTCTCATGGCTCCGCCGGAGGTGCTGGACAGCGTGGTGGTGCACGAGCTGTGCCACCGGCTGGAGATGAACCACTCCGCCCGCTTCTATGCCGAGGTTACTCGGGTCATGCCCGACTATCACCAAAATCATCGCTGGCTGAAAGACCACGGTCAGGCGCTTCTGCTGCGTCTGCCGTGAAAACCCAAAAAGGAGAATTCCCATGACCGACTATAAACTTCTGACCGAACAGCTGTCCGCCCTCTCCGAGGGTGTGCCCTATGAAATCAGCAATCTTGCCAACGCCTCTGCCCTTCTGTGGGATGCCATGGAAGGCCTCAACTGGTGCGGCTTCTACAAAATGGTGGATGGCGCTCTGATTCTTGCTCCCTTTCAGGGCAAGGTTGCCTGCACGAAAATTGCCGTAGGCCGGGGCGTGTGCGGCACGGCAGTGGCGCAGGATGCCACTCAAGTGGTCGCCAATGTCCACGAATTCCCCGGGCATATCGCCTGCGACAGTGCCTCCAATTCCGAGATTGTGATTCCGCTCCATGTGGGCGGGCAAATCTGGGGCGTTCTGGATATCGACTCCCCGGAGTTCTCCCGCTTTACGCAAGAAGACCGGGAAGGTCTGGAGGCCTTTTCCCGCACCTTAGAATCCATTCTGGAAAACTGCCGATAATGAGAAGATTACTTTCCGGAGGGCTTTATCAGGAGGACTTAAAAATCATCGCATGCTTTTGCATGCTCATCGACCACATCGGCGTTGTCTTTTTCCCGAATGCGGATTTTCTTCGGATAATCGGTCGTATTGCGTTTCCCCTCTATTGTTTTCTTTTGACGGAAGGATTCGCCCATACATCGAGCAAGCCGAAATATGCCCTGCGGCTTGCGCTTGCCGCACTTCTTTCGGAAATCCCCTATGATTTGGCAAAATTCGGGCAGCTTAACCCCGGCCGAAGCAGCGTCATGGTTACACTGCTAATGGGCTTCGCCGCAATGTGGCTGGCTGAGCAAGCGGAGGTTTCTCTCAAAGGTGCCGTGGCCGCTACGCTTATGATTGTGTGCGTACTCGCAGCCGACCGGGTGCACTCGGACTACGGAAGCCGTGGGGTACTGATGGTGCTGGCCTTTGCCGCAACAGCGGAAATCCCCCGCAAGGATTTCCGGCGGGTTCCTCTGATTGGACTTCTGTGCTTCCGGATTCACGGCTACATGGTGGATTTCTTCGGAATTTCCGTTCCCATAGAGCTGTTTGGCATGCTGAGTCTTCCCCTTATCGCCTGTTACAATGGCAAAAAACGCAGTCACAGCGCCGCCGTAAGCCGAATTTTTTACGGATTCTATCCGGGGCATCTGCTTGTCCTGTACCTGATAAAGCTGTTTTAGGAGTATAATATGAAAAGTGTTCTGATTGCCGATACCACCATGGAGGAGCGGATTGAAATCATCCGCCGATGGATTCCCGAGGACGAAGCGCTGGATGACAGCGACATTGACCTGTGGGATTTTTACGATGACTACATCAAGGGCAAAAAGGAAATTTCCGAATGCAATGCCGCATTTCAATCAGGTTTCTGAAAACGAACTTTCCGATATGAACTGCCGAAATTTTCTTTGAATATATGTCTCTGAAAGCATACCCGGGGCGCACCACATCGGTGCGCCCCGGAGTTTTTATAAGGTAAAATGCAGAATAAGAGGACGATTACTACGATACACACAATCCAATATCGCTCCCTCCGAGAGGGTAGCGAAGCGATACAATATATTGTCATTGCCGGTGGCAATGACACAAAAGAATGATTGTCGAGCGGCAGTGAGACTGAGGGAGAGTGGCGAAATGTTGCATTCATATCGGCAGCTGGTTGAAAACGGAGTGCCGTCGGGCTCCCTCATCTCCGCCCTAAGAGCCGCCCTACGGGCGGTTGGGCCTCGAAACAGCGTCTGCGGGCGCTAGAGTCTTCGCAGTCTGACGACTGCGAATCCAGCTCCCTCCCGGAGGGAGCTATCGCGCCCGGTTCGTAACGCAGTAATATATTCGCATCCTCCGTTTTCCATCAGAACAAGCTCAACTGATTCTGTGTCTGCTTATCTTCAAACATACGCAGGTATTCAAAAATCGCATTGTTATCGCATAGGATATGATTTTCCCGGCAGGTATCCAGTAAAATTCTCATCAGTTCGGAATTTCTCGGGCTCATAATCCCGTAGGCATCCCCGAAGGTGCAGATATACCGCTCCTTCATCCCCGGGAAATGTCGGTCAAGGGCAGCGTAAAAATATTCCCGGTTCCCTTCGCGCAGGGTCAGTCCCATGCCGAAGCAGATGATTCCCTTGACTTTCGCCTCCACACAGGCATTCAGGATTCCGCGAATATTTTCCGGCGTGTCGTTAATAAAGGGCAGGATGGGACTTAGCCAGACCACCGTGGGTATCCCTGCCTCGTGCAGAGCTTTCAGCACCTCAATACGCCGCGCTGTAGTGCACACATTTGGCTCCAGAATCCTGCAAAGACTTTCATCCATGGTAGTCAGAGTCATCTGCACCACGCACTTGGTCTTCTCATGGATGGCTTTCAGCAAATCCAAATCCCGCAGAACCAAGTCGGATTTCGTAATCAGTGTAAAACCATAGCCGTATTTTAAGGCAAGCTTCATAGCTTTGCGCACATATTTGAGTTCCTGCTCAGCGGGTATATAAGGGTCGGTCATGGAGCCTGTGCCAATCATGCATTGGCTTCGGCGGTGCTTCAGTTCCCGCTCCAAAAGTACCATGGCATTTTCTTTGACCTCCACATCCTCAAAGGCATGCTCCATGCGGTAGCACCTGCTTCGGCTGTCGCAGTAGATGCACCCGTGGACACAGCCCCGGTAGAGGTTCATATTCCCGGAGGCGGAAAGTATGGACTTGACTTTGGTGTAGTGCATGGCTACCTCCTGTAAGGTTGGGATATAAAGGAATCTTTAACGGCGTAGCCGTTAAAGATTCAGGCATCAGGCAACAGTTTTTTCCCGTTTATCTAGGACAATGCACCGATTTTACTTCCCCTGATGCCTGATGGCTGATTCCCGATGTCTGCGCACGCAAGTGCGCAAAAGCTTCCTTTATCCCCATTCATTCCGAATCAAAAACGGCAAGGTTGCCCTTGCCGTTTTCCATTTTACACATTGAACAGGAAGTTGACGATGTCGCCGTCCTTCATAACATACTCCTTGCCCTCGGAGCGAACCAGACCCTTGGACTTGGCATTTGCCATCGTGCCGCACTCGCGCATATCCTCAAAGGCAATGACCTCGGCACGGATGAAGCCGCGCTCAAAGTCGGTATGAATCTTACCGGCGGCCTGCGGCGCCTTGGTGCCCTTCTTGATGGTCCATGCACGGCACTCATCGCTGCCCGCAGTCAGGAAAGAAATCAGACCCAGCAGCGCATAAGAAGAGCGAATCAACCGGTCAAGGCCGGATTCCTTAAGTCCCAGCTCTTCCATAAACATAGCCTTTTCATCCGGGTCATCCAGCTCCGCAATGTCGGCCTCCAGCTTGGCGCAGATGGGCAGGCACTGGCTGCCCTCCTCGTCCGCCAGCGCTTTGACGGCCGCAAAATGGCGGTTGGACTCAGGCTCGTTGACCTCGCTCTCGGAGAGGTTGGCAACATAGATGGTCTTCTTCAGGGTCAGCAAATCGGAGGTGGAAAGGATTGCCATTTCGTCCTCGGTGCAGTCATAGGTGCGGGCAAGCTTGCCGGCGTTCAGGTGCTCCAGCAGTCCCTGAAACAGATCTGCTTCCTTGAGGAATTTCTTGTCGCCGCCCTTGGCCGCTTTCTGACACTTGTCGATGCGGCGCTCCACCATCTCCATGTCCGCCATGACCAGCTCCAGATTGATGATGTCGATATCACGCAGGGGGTCAGTGGAACCCTCCACATGGGTAACATTGGAGTCCTCAAAGCAGCGAACCACATGGACGATGGCATCAGTGGTGCGGATGTTGCTCAGGAACTTGTTGCCCAGGCCTTCGCCCTTGCTGGCGCCCTTGACAAGGCCGGCGATATCCACGAACTCCACCACGGCAGGGGTGGTCTTCTTGGGCTGGTGCAAATCACTCAGCCACTGAAGTCTTTCATCGGGCACACTAACCACACCCACATTGGGGTCGATGGTGCAGAATGCATAGTTATCCGCGGGCACGCCCGCATTGGTGATGGCATTAAAGAGGGTGGATTTTCCCACATTGGGCAGTCCCACGATACCTAATTTCATGATTTTAACTCCTTTATCTTCCGCGCTGCGCTCATTTTTTGCGCTTTGTACTCTGATTTGGAATTATATCATATATTTTTCCTTTTCACAACTGTTTTTACGGTTTCATTCCTCAAATGTCAAGACACCCCGGCGGAGTCCGCCGGGGTGTGCAGTAGGTTAGGCTTTTCGCAATCCGGTTGTGTAATCAGATAACCAGATGGTCACTGTTGACTGTAACCGTTTCAAGAAGAGCATTGGTGGATATATCGTAGACATTTGCAACCGTGTGGGTTCTGTAAGTACCGGAGGTCAGGATGCAGCGGGAACCGCCTGCGGAGGCACTGTACTGACCGCCTCCGGACCAGGTTGCAAGGTTCTGCCAGGGGATATAAGAGGTGCTGAATTTCTGCAAGGATAGCATAATCCTGATAAAAAGAAAAACATAGGCACATCAAAAGATAATGTATATGTATGTAAGAGATTATTATGGTATATATGTCCAACAACTATCGAGACGATACAAATTCCCCTAGCGGTACTTTTTCCGTCAGCATAAATCTCCCCTACCGGTCCAAATAACCAACTTTCCTCTTCTCCCCTTTGCCCGGTATCCGCATCACATTGCTGTGTTGGAATGTCGAGTTTAATTTCAGATAGTGGAGTGTTCTGGAGATTTTTGTTCATTGTCACAGCTTATTTGCTGTGGTTCGCTCATTCCCTAGTGCCACTTATTCACTCCGCCAGCTTATACCCCGAATCCACTATGTTTCACTTTATAAGTAATCATGTAATCCTGGAACCAGCCGTTTGAATTTGTCAATAGTTGAACATAAGTTTATAGATTTTTAATGGGGTCAGGCACCAATGGTCTCGATTTTGCCATGCCTTTTTTTCATGGCGGTGACACTCTCTGTCTTGCGTTTACGGACGGTGCGCAACTCTTCTCTTCTTTTCTCCAACCTTTCTCGAGTGTGCATTAAATCTCTATAGATATGATACGGTAAATAATGCATTCCGGAGGCTTCGTAGATTTCGCGCTCATAATCGTACAGCGTCTGTTCCAGGATTTCATCCAGCATTTCATCTACGGATTGACTTACAATTTCATAGAAGAGACGATTGAGCGCACCAACGCCTGCGAAGAGATTAACAGCCCTTAACTGTTTCTCCACCTTTTTCTCCTCGGCGCGGATGGAAGCTTTGCTCAACACTTCGATAAACTTACTCTTGTCAAAGTCAAAGTATGTTTCTTCTCCGTTTCGGTAAATGATTTTAGAGATACTAATCACCCGCTTTCTACAAGGATTGCGAAAATAATTCTGTGTATAATAACAGACCTATTTCTGCTCCCTATAGTATAGCACAAAGCTGCTGATTTCTAAAGACTGACCTGTGCACAGAATAACTGCGTGGTCATATTGGGCACCAGGGTATTGTCACTTCGTGTGTTGGCAGAAAAGATCTATTATTGGTCTCTCTCCGCACACGCCTTTCGTGTATGTATCGGCTCTGTCAATATTGGCAGACATATGCCAACACATATTTTTCTCTCTATACACACACCGCTGTATTTTGACAAACTATTGTCCAACTATTCTGGGTCTAATTCGACAATATTTGCGGCACCATCCGCCAGATTACTGCTCACTATCGACAAAAACCCAGATATTTACGCATATTTCCACGGCCTACAAATATTTGTGCAGAGAGATGAGATATTGGTACAGAGACCGGACACATATTTATAGAGAGACAAATATTGGTGCAAATATCTCTGCCAATATTTCCTCTGTGT
>JAZRVX010000130.1:0-1807 GCA_045599455.1 Faecousia sp.
TACGCCATGCTGGTCAATCACGATTTTTACGGCGGCTGATAAGCCGTCAATTTTTATGCCCGAACATGGGCAGAAAGGAGCAACCCCGTGCAGGAAGCAATCATGGAGACCTTTTCCAGTCAGGAATTTGGCTCCGTCAGAATCATCGAAGAAGATGACAAGTATCTGTTCTGCGGAATGGATATAGCCAAAGCACTCGGATACGCAAATCATAGGGCGGCACTTCAACAGCATTGCAAGGGAGTCGTGAAACGCGACGCCCTTTCCCACGGAGGTATTCAAGAGTTTTCTTTTATTTCCGAAGGTGATGTTTACCGCCTGATTGCACACAGCAAGCTGCCATCGGCAGAACGGTTTGAAAGTTGGGTGTTCGATGAAGTCCTCCCGACCATCCGCAAACACGGTGCCTACGTCACCGATACCGTACTCAACAATCCTGATCTGCTGGAACAGGCGCTGAACGCGCTCAAAGCAGAACGCGAGAAACGTGCTGAACTGGAAGCGAAAAATGCGATCCAGCTCGGTATCATTCAGGAAATGGAGCCGAAGGTTTCCTACTACGACATCATCCTGCGGACGAAGAATGCCGTCCCGATCACGCTCATTGCCAAGGATTACGGAATGTCCGCGACCCGGCTCAACCGGATTCTTCACGCACTGGATATTCAGTACCGCGTCGGCGGCACCTGGATGCTGTATCAGAAATACGCCGCCGAAGGCTACACCGTGACCCACACCTACATCGTCGATCAGCACACAAGCCGGATGCACACCTGCTGGACGCAGAAAGGACGCCTGTTCCTCTACGATCTGCTGTGCGACAACGGCATCTATCCCGTCATGGAAGGGAGAGAGTAAATCCGATGCGCAGACTTTTCCTGCGGCATCTGGTGGTTCCGCCTTAGTCCGCCGCCCGATGCCCACCAATCATCCGCACCTGCGGAATATCTAAAACATGGAGGTAAAACCAATGTCCAACAACGCAAAGAACAAGCAGCAGAACAAGACCTTCCGCACTGTCGGTATCGTCATCCTCGTTCTGCTGGCAATCGCAATCATCGTATTCCTGTTCAGAAGCTGCGGTGCGGATAAGCCGGAAGATGATCCCGCTGTCAACAAGGGACTTGTCTATGACAGCTCCGCTATCGAAGGCGGCTGGGATGAAGCCGACGCCGACGCGATCATCGCAGGTCTGAACGAAAAGGTCGAAGCCGGGATGATTAACATTTCGATGAACACCTCGCCGATCTTCTCTGACGGCACCTCTGCCGGGAACCTGATGATCGTCAACGAATCCATCAACAACTACCCGCAGATCGTCGTTATCACCCGAAACGACACCGGCGATGAAATCTATCGCTCCGGCGGCATCCCCGTTGGCAGCAAGATTGAGACGGCAAAGCTCGCCGTCGATCTTCCTGCCGGTACTTACGAATGTACCGCGCTTTTCCACAACGTAAACCCCGATACCGGTGAAAGCCTCGGCTGTGCCGGTGCCATCATCAACATCACGGTTCTTGAATAATCGGAACCGGATCACAACAAAAAATCTTTCAAAATAACAAAGGAGTATTTTTACCATGAAAAAGAACATTTCCAAGATTCTCTCCCTCGTCCTCGCTCTGTCCCTCTGCTTCTGCATGGGCATCAACGCTTTCGCCGCTGAAATCGACACGGACGGCGGTGCCGGAACTACTCCGGTCAGCCTGAGTTCCACCAAGGACGGCACCATCGGCGGCGATCCTGCCGCTACCGCAATGTCCGTCACCGTTCCGACTGCGCTTCCCATGGCTATGGCACAGGACGG
>JAZRVX010000131.1:0-80138 GCA_045599455.1 Faecousia sp.
ACTGCAATAATCCCGGTCCTGCTTTTATCCTCGGGATCATGTCCAAAACTTTTCAGGACAGAATCATTCCTTTTCAGCTTTGGTTTATTCAAATTCTATGCTGTTTAACAATAAGCATCGTATTTTCTTCCGGCGATTATGGGGAACCTATTAAAGCCGGTGATACATCCATTGCAGAAATCATGCAGCAAAGTCTTCTGTCTTCTGCCATGATATGCGGGTGGGTCATATTATTTAGAATCATAATTTCTCTATTGCCTGTTTTGCAAGATTTCAGCATAAATTCGTCCATCAAATTAGCAACTATCGGTTGCATAGAGCTTTCAAATGGATGTATCGCCTTAGCCGCGTTTCCAAACGGCAATGCAAAATTTATTATGGCATCCACAATATTGGGGTTTGGCGGTATTTGCGTGATGATGCAATCAATCTCCCTGTTAGACGGCCTTTCAAAAAAGAACTATTATATCGGAAAATGTGCAAATGCAGTTCTGTCGGCTGTTTACAGCACAATTTTTGTTCTTGCTCCCGCTAAGACCGCCTACATTTTCACATTAGCTCCGGTAATAATTCTTGAAATATCTAAAAGAAAAAGTAGATTTTCCGGCATGGTTCGTGTATAATGAGGTCAGAGAAATCGGAGGGAACATTATGCTGTTTCGTAAAAAAATAACTCGATCATGCTATTACTGCACAAACGGAGCGCCATTGGAAGGCGGAGCTGTTTTATGCGCGAAAAAGGGGCTTCGCAGCGACGACCTCCCCTGCCGAAAATTTAGATATGATCCATGCAAACGAATCCCCCCCCGCATGAAACCGCTTGATTTCAAGCAATTTGAGGAAACCGATTTTTCCTTGTAATAACCCCCCGGTACTTTGAAAAAGTACCGGGGGGTTATTTATTGAATCATATTGAGAAAATCTTCTTCGCTGAGAATCTGAATATCTAATTCTCTGGCCTTCTTTTCCTTGGAACCCGCATTTTCTCCGACAATAACGAAACTGGTCTTTTTGGAAACGGAGCCGGATACCTTTCCACCAAAAAGCTCTATTTTCTCCGTTGCTTCCTCTCTTGTAAACTGCGTAAGCGCACCTGTCAGTACAAACACCTTACCGTCAAACCGTTTATCAACAAGCTCTCTTTTGCTTTCAAAATTAACTCCCGCCTGTTCAAGACGATTCAGCAGATGCTTCGACTGGGGATTATCCAACCACCTGCGTATGCTCTGTGCCGTAACTGCCCCCACATCCGGAATAGCCGTCAATTCCTCAACTGTAGCATCCATTAAAGATTTCATTGTACCGAAGTGTGTCGCAAGCGCCTTGCCCATTTTTGCACCGACCTGCCGGATTCCCAGCGCATAAATCAGCCTGCTCAAATCCTGCTGCTTGCTTGCCTCAATGGCATTGAGCAATTTTTGCGCAGCTTTCGTACCCGACTTCCACAGGCAAGCAATGTCATCTAAGCTAAGATAGTAGATATCCGCAGGTGAGGAAATGAGTTTTTTACCTATCAATGCATCTACTATCGCATCACCAAGGCCTTCAATGTCCATGGCTTCCCTGCTTGCAAAATGAGCAATCAATCTGCTGAGCTGCGCCGGGCACTCTGCACCGGTGCAGCGCATAAATGCACCATCCGGATCACGCTCAACCGGGCTCTCGCATATAGGACATACATTCGGCAAGTAAAATGGTTTGGCATCTTTGCTGCGCTTTGACAAATCAACTTCCAGGATTTCCGGAATAATCTCGCCGGCTTTGCGAATCAGGACGGTATCCCCTATCCGAATATCTTTTTCTGAAATAAAATCCTGATTATGCAGCGTTGCATTCGTTACGGTAGTGCCCGCTAAGCGGACGGGCTTCACAACCGCTTTCGGTGTTAACACACCTGTTCTGCCAACTTGAATTACAATGTCTTCCACAATGGTCGGCTTGATTTCAGGAGGATACTTGAATGCAGCCGCCCACTTGGGGAATTTTGCTGTTGTTCCAAGTCGTTCTCTCAGCAACAAATCATTCACCTTAATAACTGCACCATCGATATCACACGGAAGTTTTTCGCGATTCAAATCAATTTCAGAAACAGCTTCACAGATGTCTTTTATACCGGAGAGCACTTTGAACGGAATAACCTTGAAGCGACAGTCCGCTAAAAATTCAAGCGTTTGTTGATGAGTCTCAAACTCCATACCTTCCGCATATTGCAAATTAAAAATTAAAATATCCAGTTTTCTTTTCGCTGCAACTTTGGAATCCAGCTGACGCAATGAGCCTGCAGCAGCATTTCTGGGATTAGCAAACAGCTGTTTTCCTTCTTGCTCGAGATCCGCATTCAGGCTTTCAAACACCTTTTTGGGCATGTAGACCTCACCGCGAACAATCAGTCTAGGCGGAGCATTCTCGATAACCATCGGTATGGAGCGAATTGTTTTCAGATTTTCCGTAACATCCTCACCTACATTGCCGTCTCCACGGGTTGCTCCCCTGACAAACTTGCCATTTTCATATTCCAGCGCTACGGAAAGGCCGTCAATTTTCGGTTCAACAGAAAACTGTATTTCGGGATATTCATTTCGAATTTTTGTCAGAAAATCAGATAGTTCCTCCATAGAAAAAACATCCTGCAAGCTCATAAGCGGAACTGCATGAGAAACTTTCTCAAACTGACTGACAGCCATACCTCCCACGCGCTTTGTCGGAGAATCATCTCTGCAAAATTCAGGGTTTTCGTGCTCCAGAATCTCCAACTCCCGAAGAAGTCTATCATATTCAAAATCGGCCATCGTAGGATTGTCCAATACATAATATTGGTATCCGGCTTCATTCAGTAAATTTACAAGTTCATCAATTCTATCTCTCACTGACATAACTTCCTCCCGTTTGCAAATAAGTATTGGGAACATCTCCTATGATTACAGTTTCTGCAACAATCACCTGACTCTCCACCGAAAAACTGTCCGTTTCACCAAGAACCAGAACCGTCACATCGATATGCACCTGCATAATCAATCTGTGCAGTGTCTGGTTGATTCCGGCCTGTGAAAAATCGCTGGTAAACTCTGCATCAGAATTTCGGATTGACAGAATTCTCACCGGAATGACAGGTCCGCGCCCAGACAGCAGCTCAGGAAAAACCAAACTTCCAATCGGGATTCCGATATCGGATGTGTCCAATTCCATAATTTTCTGGTTTATGGATTTCAAGATGTCCGTTTTCAGTCGATTTATTTCCCCAATATTGGTTTTCAGCGCCGTGATTTTACCGTTGATGTCCTTCTCAAAGAAAACAATTCTGTCATAAGCAATATTTCCGTTTCCGATTTGTACATCAATTGCCGCATTGGTTAAATCCGATGTTGCATTTTTCACTCTGGATTCTGCAAGTTCAAATATCACTGCATTATAGTGCATCCGAAAGAAAAACAAGACTGCGATACAACACAGCAGCATAAAAACCGTTGCCCGCACAAAACGCAAAATATTTTTACGCATATAATACCCCCGGGGAATTATATGCACCATTGAGGCAGTAATTACAGTTTTTTAATATGCGGATAAGCTGCTTTCGCCATCAATCGTTTGGTACCAATGTCGTCAAATGCAATCTCCAAAAGCGCATCTCCGCCCATGGGCGATACCGAAAGAACCATTCCTCTTCCAAATGCGGCATGAAAAATCATATCTCCTTGACGAATATCAATCTGTACTTTCTCAGCAGGACGAGAATATGTAGAATTCATGTAGGATGTATTGCGTTTTACGGTGCTGTACTGATTTGCTTCATAGCCGGAATGCATGTTGAAATCCGTATGATTACTTACATAACCGCCTTTTTTCACCATACACTCGGCGGGTATTTCCTGAATAAACCGTGAAGGCAGAGAGGCCGTTGTGCGTCCGTAAATCATGCGCTGGCGTGCGTAGGATATATACAGATTCTTTTTCGCTCTGGTAATTGCCACATAACATAGCCGCCGTTCTTCTTCCATTTCCTCACTGTCGCCAATGGCACGCATCCCGGGAAATAACCCATCTTCAAAACCGACAAGAAAAACCTCTGGAAATTCCAGGCCTTTCGCCGAGTGCATTGTCATCAAGACAACCGCATCATCGCCTTCATTATAGCTTTCCAAATCCGTGTAGAGTGCGATCTCCTCCAGGAAACCGGACAGAGTGGGAACCTCTGTATTTTCCATATAGGCCAGAATACTGGATTTTAATTCGCGTACATTTTCAAGCTTTGTAGCATTTTCTTCCGTCTGCTTGGCAAGAAGTGCTTCCGCATATCCACTCTTTTCAACCACCTGATCATAAAAATCAGCCAGTGAAACACCATCGTCCAGAAGTCGCGCCAAGTTTTCAATCATGGCAGAAAACTCCATGAATTTCCGCGCGGATTTTTCCAACGGACCATAGGAATATGGGTCGGAAATCACACTGTAAAGCGGCTTTTCCTCTGCCTCAGCCAAACGCTGAGCAGTCTCAAGTGTCTTAGCACCAAGTCCTCTTGGCGGGTTGTTAATAATGCGCATCAGACGCAAATCGTCCGCACGGTTATTGATAACACATAGGTAAGAAAGCATGTCTTTAACTTCTGCACGCTCAAAGAAACGAAAGCCGCCAATCACACGGTATGGAATATTGCTGCGTTTCATGGCGAATTCCAAAGCATTGGATTGGGCATTGGTTCGATAAAGGACGGCAAAATCACGGTAGCCGAGTTCGGAGTTTTTACTTAGAATTTTATTCACAACAAAATTAGCTTCAGCGCGTTCATCGGAAGATTCATAAACCGTCACAGGACTGCCCATACCGTTGGATGTCCAGAGTTTTTTCCCTTTCCGTCCGATATTGTGAGAAATGACACCGTTAGCAGCGTTCAAAATAGACTGCGTTGAACGGTAGTTCTGCTCCAAGCGAATCGTCCGGCATCCGTGGTACTGCTTCTCAAAAGACAAAATGTTTTCAATGGTCGCCCCGCGGAATCGATATATACTCTGATCATCATCACCGACAACACACAAATTATGGTTATCCCCGGCGAGAAGAGAAGTCAGCAGGTACTGCATATGGTTGGTGTCCTGATACTCATCTACCAGAATATAGCGGAATTTTCTCCTGTAGAAATCGCGAACATCCGGATGCTGCTGCAGGAGTTCCACTGTAATATAGATAATATCATCAAAATCCAGTGCATTATTCTCTTTGAGCTGTGCCTGATATTTGGCATAGCACCGAGCTATGTGCTTGAGACGAATGTCGTTTGCATTTTCCGCAGCAGAGAGCATCTCCTCCGGGCTAATCATGGAGTCCTTTTGTTTGCTGATAACACTGAGTACCAACTTAGCCGGGAAAGTCTTGTCATCCAGGCCCAAACTACCGACAATGCCTTTCATAAGTCTTTCGGAATCATTGGTATCATAGATTGTGAAGCTGCGGCTGTAGCCCATTTTCTCAATATCTCTGCGCAAAATTCGGCAGCAGGCAGAATGAAATGTCATAGCCCAGATATCCCGCGCACTGTCCCCCAAGAGATTTGACAGTCTATCCTTCATTTCGTTGGCAGCCTTATTCGTAAATGTGATTGCCAGAATAGACCACGGTACTGCCGGTTCAACAGCACTCAGCCAGTCTGCCCTACCAGTCTCCTCCGGCAGCGGATTATCCGGAAAATGCTCCAAAAATTCTATATTTTCTTCAGAAACCATGCCAATAATTTCATCACTATCTGATGCTCGGCCGAATCGCATGAGATTCGCAATTCGGTTAATGAGCACCGTTGTCTTTCCGCTTCCTGCACCTGCAAGTAAAAGCAGCGCTCCCTCTGTTGCAAGCACCGCCTTTTGCTGCATATCGTTTAACTGCGCAAACTGAGAAGCAATATATCTTTTTCGAGCATTCAGAAAGCGCTCCTGCAATGTATCCATAAGCCACACCCATCTTCAAAATGTAGCTATATTCTACATCATTTCATCCGGAAAAGAAAGCATTTTTTCCTAAGTAATCTGTGTGCGCAGTATCTCTATTGCTTTTTTCTCAATTCGTGAAACCTGCACCTGACTGATATTCAAAATTGCTGCAGTTTTCTGCTGGGTTAGCCCATGATAATACCGCAGTTTGATTACACTTTTCTCCCGCTCAGGAAGATGCTCCACAGCCTGTTTGATGGCAAGCTTTTCCACTATTAGTTCTTCCGACTGTGTATCAGTCAATGTCTGCTCCAGAGAGAATCCCTCTTCCCCGCTCTCCTTCTGGATGGACTCCGGGGTTGAAGTTGCAGTCTGCGCAAGAACAATATCTTCTATGGATAAGCCTGTTTTCTCAGCAATCTCACTCAAACTCGGTTCATGTCCCAGCTCCGAAGCAATTTCCTGACGCGCAGAATAAATAGACATTGCAGTTTCTTTCAAAGCTCTGGAAACTTTTATTGCTCCGTCGTCCCGAATAAACCGCCTGATTTCTCCTGCAATTTTCGGTACGGCATAGGTCGAAAACTGTGTCCCGTAAGAAGGATCAAATCCGTCTATGGCTTTCAGGAACCCAACACAGCCAAGCTGATATAAATCATCCAGTTCCACACCTCTGCCCAAAAATCGTCTGGCAATTGCCCATACAAGACCCGAGTTTTCGGTAATAAGCGCTTCCTTTGCATCTGTGTTTCCCTTCTTTGCAAGCACCAACAGAGACTCTGTTCTTGTCATTTTCTTTTCGTAATCTTACGGCGCATATGTACCGTAGTTCCGTTATTAGGCTTTGAGCGTATATCCAAGGTATTCATAAAGCTTTCCATGATTGTAAATCCCATGCCGCTCCTGTCTGCACCGCCCGTTGTGAAGGAGGGTTTTCTTGCCTGCTGCACATCCGTGATTCCCACACCCTTATCCTTAATCACGATATCCAGACAATTATCCTTCAGAATTCTGCATCGCATGTAAATATTACCGATTCCATTTGGATAAGCATGAACAATGCAGTTTGTGACAGCCTCAGAAACAGCCGTTTTGATATCCCCCAGTTCATCCAGTGTCGGATCCATCTGCGCAGCAAAGCAGGATACGATGCTTCTGGCCAATGCTTCATTTGCCGATTTGCTTGGGAACTCCACTGTCAAAGAATTCTCAAATTTCATGATACAGCCTCCTTAATTTCGACGAGTTTATCAATTCCCGAAGCACGGAAAACACGCATTGGCTGGGAACTAATCCCCGTTAAAATCAGCTTACCCTCTATTTGTTTCATATTGCGCAGTGCATTTATCACTACTGCAATCCCCGATGAATCCACAAAAGACACATCACGAAAATCCAAAATACAGATTTTCGGAACAAATACCTCAATTTTAGAAGCAATCAATTGAATATAACTTTTGGCACAATGATGATCAATTTCCCCATTGAGCGCAATTGTTAGTTTTCCATTTTCCAAGAAACTTGTAAAATGCATGCCACGCCCTCCCGTTCTTTTGTATTAAAGCAACCTCAGTATACGAATTACAAACAAAAAATACAGTCGAATATAAAAAGTGAGCCGAAGTCTCATTGACATCGGCTCACTTACATTATATTAAATTAGAGTTTTTGCAGAGCCTCGGCGCTCTGAGTAAGACTCTGAATCAGGTCTCTAGCTTTCTGCGCCTTCTCACGCTCGGCATTGACAACTGCCTCCGGAGCACGGGAAACGAAGTTCTCGTTAGAAAGCTTACCTTCCAGAGATGCAAGGTTTTTCTTTGCTTTTTCCAATTCCTTGGAAATACGCTCAAGTTCCTTTGCCACATCCACAAGCTGACCCATGGGAATATAAAGCTTAGCATCAGAAGTTGCACAGGTTACCAGACCATTCATGTCGGTGGGCTCTGCATCCAGAATCCGCACATCATCCGCGTAAGCAAGGCGCTGAATGAACCCCTCTCCCTCGGCAAAAACCTGAGGTTTGGAGGTAAGGACAAACAGCGTTGCTTTCTTGGAGGGCGGCACATTCATCTCTGCACGCCGGTTACGAATAGCACGGATTGCATTCATAACGGACTCCATATGTGCCTCTTCTTCCTTAAATGCAAGCTCCTCACGGAAAAGCGGCCACTGAGCACGAATCAGCGCACTGCCCTCATGGGGAAGGCTCTGCCAAATCTCCTCGGTGATAAAAGGCATAAACGGATGCAGCAAGCGAAGAATCTGATCCAGAACATACACAAGCACCTGAATTGCAGTCTGCTTTCTTTCCGCATCTTCTCCATACAGTCTGGCTTTCGTAAGCTCAATGTACCAGTCGCAGTAGGTATCCCATATGAAATCATAGACCTTCTGAACCGCAACACCCAGCTCATATTTCTCGAGGTTCTCTGTTACCTCCGCGATTAGGGTATTCAGCTTGGAAAGCACCCACTTATCGGAAATCTCCAGGCGGTCAAGCTCGGGGAGCTCATTGACTGCATCCTCGGAAAGATTCATCATGACATAACGGGATGCATTCCAGAGCTTATTGGCAAAATTACGCATAGCCTCACAGCGTTCTACATAGAAACGCATATCGTTTCCGGGAGAGTTACCCGTGACCATGTTCATGCGAAGTGCATCACAGCCGTACTTGTCAATCATCTCCAGCGGATCAATTCCGTTGCCAAGGGACTTACTCATTTTTCTGCCCAAATTGTCACGAACAAGGCCGTGAATCAGGACGGTGTGGAAGGGAGTCTGGTTCATGTGCTCACAGCCGGAGAAAATCATTCTGGCAACCCAGAAGAAAATAATATCATAACCGGTAACCAGAACATCCGTCGGATAGAAATAATCCAGGTCCTTGCTCTTCTCTGGCCAACCAAGAGTCTCAAAAGGCCACAGGGCGGAGCTAAACCAAGTATCCAGCACATCGGGGTCGCGCTCAATATGTGTGCTTCCACACTTCTCACATTTGCAGGCATCCTGACGGGAGACTGTAATATGACCGCACTCCTCGCATGTCCATGCAGGAATCTGATGACCCCACCACAGCTGGCGGGAAATGCACCAGTCACGGACATTTTCCATCCAGTTGAGATAAGTTTTGCTGAAACGCTCAGGCACAAACTTTGTCTGCCCGTCCTTCACAACCTCGATAGCTTTCTCTGCAAGGGGCTTCATCTTAACGAACCACTGCGCAGAGATAATGGGTTCAACATCATTATGGCAGCGATAGCAGGTACCGACATTGTGAGAATAATCCTCAACACGGACAAGGTAACCGCCTGCTTCCAAATCTGCAACAATAGCCTTACGAGCTTCGTAGCGATCCATACCCTCATATTTCCCGCCAAGCTCATTCACTTTGCCGCTGTCATCCAGAACGCGAATCACCTCGAGATTATGGCGCAGGCCAACCTCAAAGTCATTGGGGTCATGGGCAGGTGTCATCTTGACACAGCCGGTACCGAATTCCATCTCTGCGTAATCATCGGCTACAACCGGAATTTCCTTATTCAGCAAAGGTAGAATTACCTTTTTACCGACAATGGCGGTGTAACGCTCGTCATTGGGATTCACGCAAACGCCGGAATCACCCAGCATGGTCTCAGGTCGAGTGGTCGCAACAATCACTTCACCACTGCCGTCGGCCAGCGGATAGCGAATATGCCACAGGTGGCCGGGTTTATCCACATACTCGACCTCGGCATCGGAAAGAGCAGTCACACAATGAGGACACCAGTTGATGATTCTGCTGCCCTTATAAATCAGACCTTTCTCATACAAGGAAACAAAGACCTCACGGACAGCATTGGAGCATCCCTCATCCATGGTAAAACGAGCTCTATCCCAATCGCAGCTTGCGCCCAGTTTTTTCTGCTGCTCAACAATACGGTTTCCATACTTCTGCTTCCAGTCCCAGACTCTCTCCAGGAACTTTTCACGACCCAAATCATATCGAGTCAAACCTTCTTTACGAAGCTCTTCCTCAACCTTAATCTGGGTTGCAATGCCGGCGTGATCAACACCGGGAATCCACAGCGCATTATAACCCTGCATACGCTTGAAGCGAATCAGAGTATCCTGCAATGTTGCATCCATGGCATGACCCATGTGAAGCTGACCGGTGACATTGGGAGGGGGCATTACAATTGTAAACGGTTTCTTGGATTCATCCACCTCGGCGTGGAAATAGCCGCCCTTTTGCCACATGTCATAAATACGGGATTCAACAGCCTGCGGCTCATAGACCTTAGGTAACTCTCTGGTCATTTTCATTCTCCTTCCATACAAAAACGCCCTGAGTCATCTGACTCAGGGCGAAACATACATTTCCGCGGTACCACCTGATTTTCCGAAAAACGGACACTCAAAAGCTGTAACGGGCAAACCCGAACTGCCCTACTATATTTCAGGCAATCTGCTCCCGGGCGACCCTTTGAACCAAGCACTGCGTATTTGCACCAACCACACGCTCTCTGAAAATGCCGAAGTACAAATCTTCCCGTTCGTCACATTCGTCTGTATTTTATCGTATATCGTATAGTTTGTCAAGCAATCCTTTTTATCCGAGACTGCTTGACATCCTTTTTATCCGAGACTGCTTGACAGTCAATGAATTCACAACTATACTAAATATAAGGATGTGATAAAATAATGAAGTTATCGTTAATTGCTCCCTGCTATAATGAAGCAACGAATGTTGCACTGTTTGAAAACAGAGTGATTGAGGTTTTCCGACATTCTGATGTGGATTTTGAAATCATTTTTGTAGATGACGGAAGCAAAGATGCTACACTTTTCAACCTAAGGAAAATTTATGCGGCAAAAAATTCTTCAGTAAAAGTAATTTCCTTCAGTCGAAACTTCGGCAAAGAAGCTGCAATTTACGCAGGACTACATCATGCATCCGGCGATTATGTGTGCCTGATTGATGCTGATTTGCAGCAGGATCCTGAGATTGCGCTGAAAATGATTCATTTGTTGAATGAAAATCCCGATGTGGATGTCGTAGCAGCCTACCAGGATCGTCGTAGTGAAGGAAGCATTCTAAAATTCTTTAAGAAATCTTTTTACAAGATTATCAATGCTCTTTCAAATGTTGATATTGTGGCAGATGCAAGTGATTTCCGCTGTTTCCGCAAATCCGTAAAGGATAGTTTACTTGAGCTTTGCGAATATCACCGTTTTTCCAAGGGACTGTTTGCGTGGGTCGGTTATAAGACTCTCTATATCCCATACGAGGCAAAGCCCAGAGCCAGCGGAAAAACTTCATGGAGTTTTTTCAAACTGCTTAACTACGCCATTGAGGGCATCATCGGCTTTTCTTCGGCACCACTGCGTTTAGCCACATATCTGGGCGGAATCACCGGAATTGCGGCCTTGCTTTACCTGATTGCAGTTATCTGTGAGAAAATTTTCATTGGTATTCCGACCCCGGGTTATGCAACTATCATTGTTTTAATTCTGTTCCTTGCAAGTATCCAGCTTTTCTGCATCGGGATTATCGGTGAATATGTCGGACGCACTTTTGAACAGTCGAAGAATCGACCCGTTTACATTGAAAAAGAATACCTGGAATAAAAAATCTGCCAATCAATCGATTGGCAGATTTCTTATAGTGTTTCCCAAGGAAAAGGTCTCCCTCTTAAAACGCTATCTTTCAGGTAAGAGAATAAGGCCTCTTCCCCATCGTCTCTCAGCATGGTAAGCAGGAATTCAAGCTGTCTGCGGGTACTTGGATGCATAAGCTCACGCTCGCGGCTATTTATAAAATACTGCAAAGCCGAAGCCTGTGTGTAATTTTCTCCCTGATATGTCATACATGCGGCTCGGCGATCCATAACCATTTCAGCAAGGTATTTTCTCGGCATTTCTACACTTTCGTACTTTCCCGTTTCCTTGCTTAAATCCGTCCAATATTCATAATGATGACGATTACGGCCTTTATGGTGCATCCATGCCTCGCTGTAGCCCTTTTCTTCACGCTCCGCTGCATTGGGACTGCGAGTCCCCTGATAGTAGCGAATTCCACAGCAAAACTCCGCAGGCGAATATTTGGATAAATCATGCAACAGCCCTTGTTTATAAAGGCCAATCCGAAAACACCCAAGCATAACAAGATGGCGATGGTGGGTAATGGTTTTAAAATGCTTCCATGCATTCATGTCCGCACGCCCCTAAACTATTATCCTTCAGAAACTACGATTTCGGACACCTGAAGCCCCGGATTACGCTTGCAGGTAAAATCGATTGCCCAGTAGCTGGAAAATACCAGAAGATTTCTGCCCCGATAGTCTTCCAGTAGTTCTGCATCAGAGCCGAGATTCAAATCCGAGAGATCTCCGGGATAGCTGTCAATCAGGCGAATTTCCTCATAGGGCAGATTCTCCATTCTCAGGTCAACACCGTATTCATTCTTCATGCGGTACTGGAACACATCAAACTGCAAAGTGCCGACAACACCGACAATTACTTCTTCCATACCGGAGTTGGGAACCTTAAAAATCTGAATTGCGCCTTCTTGCGCAATCTGCTCAGTTCCTTTTACAAATTGTTTGCGCTTCATAGAATCCTTGGCACTGACACGACAAAAATGTTCAGGTGCAAAGGTAGGAATGCCAGAGTATAAAAACTTTTTCCCAGGGACGGTAATGGTATCACCGATTGCAAAAATGCCCGGATCAAACACACCGATGACATCACCTGCATATGCTTCTTCTACAATTTCGCGCTCCGCAGCCATCAACTGCTGTGGCTGAGAAAGACGCATTTTCTTACCGCCCTGAACATGATAATACTCTGTATCTCGCTGGAATTTTCCGGAACAAATACGCATGAACGCAAGTCTGTCACGATGCGCTTTATTCATATTCGCTTGAATTTTGAATACAAAGGCAGAAAAATCGGGACTGAATGTGTCAATTTCGCCACAGTCTGCAGTTCGTGCCAGCGGAGGAGGGGTCAGTTTCAGGAAGCTCTCGAGGAAAGGCTCAATACCGAAGTTTGTCAGTGCGGAGCCAAAAAACACAGGGCTCAGACGCCCCTTCTTCACTTCCTCAATCTCCAGTTCTCTGCCGGCAGAAAGGAGTTCCACATCATCGATGAGCTGCTGATGCTTCGCTTCACTGCCAAGGATATCAGCAACCTGAGAATCATATAAGTCGATTTCCTGCTTATCAGCACGATTCTTTCCGGAAACACCGGAGAAGAATAAAAGCTGGCTCTTCTCGCGGTCATAAACGCCCTGAAAATCCTTTCCGGAACCAATAGGCCAGTTCACAGCATAGGTTTCAATGCCCAATTCCCGTTCCAGTTCCTCCAGAAGGTCGAACGGATCTTTCGCCTCTCTGTCCATTTTATTCACAAAAGTGAAAATGGGAATGTGCCGCATGGCACAAACTTTGAAAAGCTTTCTGGTCTGCGGCTCAACGCCCTTTGCACCGTCAATCACCATGACCGCAGAGTCCGCAGCCATCAAAGTCCGATAGGTATCCTCTGAGAAATCCTGATGACCGGGAGTGTCCAGAATATTAATACAGAATCCCTCATACTGAAACTGCATAACGGAAGAAGTAACGGAAATGCCACGCTGTTTCTCAATCTCCATCCAGTCAGATGTTGCTGCTCTGGAATTCTTCTTTCCCTTAACGACACCTGCCTGCGCAATAGCGCCACCGTAAAGCAGGAATTTCTCAGTTAATGTTGTTTTACCGGCATCAGGATGTGAAATAATGGCAAATGTCCTGCGTCGGCTGATTTCTTCAGTAAGTGTAGACATGAATAACCTCCAAATATAGATAAAATAGTATATCGGAGATAATCTATGGAATCAGATATCGAAAGTCCATGACCAGACTCCTTCAATGATTTTTTATTATTCTATCACACGAAAGCATAAGATACAAGATTTTTGTATTTCGTTTTATTTTCTATCGTACACATTCACACAAAAATAACAAAAATCGTATTGCCAATATAATTACATAATGTTATAATAGCAAGAAATATGTAATGTTTTATGTATTGTTTGGAGGTTTTTCTTTGAAAACTTTTTTTAAGATTATTATAACAGTTGTTTTAGCAGCGCTGCTGGTCGGCTCACTATATTGGAATAAGCTCAAGCAGAGACTGCCGGTAGATCAATCCGGATGGAGCACCTACAGCGGCGAAGCATACCGCTTGGACGAAGACGGTCATGCGCTGACCGGATGGTATGAAGAAGGCAATATGCTCTACTATCTTGATCCCGCCCGCGGTGGCGCTCGTTCTCATGGTCTGACCATGATTGACGGCGAATGCTATTACTTCAACGAGGATGGCGTTAAACTCTCAGGCTGGCAGACTGACCGCGGCCGGAACTACTATTTTACCGAAAACGGTACAGCACTTTCCGGCTGGCAGACCATAAACGGTAAAACATATTACTTTGGAGATAACTATGCTGCTCTGGAGGGGCACGAGGCTGTAGAGGGAACCTATTATTTCTTTGATAACGATGGTGCTATGCTCACCGGATGGCAGGAAACACCGGACGGTATCTATTATCTGAATGAAGATGGCAGCGCATGGATTGGCTGGATGGAAGACTTCAATGACTATCGCTACTTTGACGAAACAGGGTTGATGGCTACCGGATGGTTGGATATCGACGATTCTTCTTTCTATATGGACGAGGATGGACGCCTGATGACCGGTTGGATTGAACTGGAAGAGCGTTTAGATGAAGATGAAATAGAGCGTCTCCAGAAAAAAGCAGATTCAGAAGGTAAAAAACTGATTATCGAACCAAGAGACATTTTATATTACTTCCGTGAAGACGGAATCATGGCAACAGGTTGGATTACAATAAATGAAAATGATTATTACTTTCAGCCCGCCGGTCAGAAGCTTTCCAACGGTCGAATTCTGAGCGCCGGGCAGGCTGCCCGTGGTCGAGTTCAGACAATCGACCAAGGTATCTGTTATTTTTCTTCCTACGGACAATTGATTCCATTATTAAACAAATGGAATACATATAAATCTCTGTATGCGCCCAACCTCTATGACAAGGGGTATAAGGGAATCGAGATGACCAAGGAATGTGCTGAAGCACTGGAAAAACTCATGATGGCAGCGGGTAAGGAAGGAAAAACTCCTGTTATCAGAAATGCTTACATGAGTGAAAAAACATCTAATTTAATATACACAAATGCAATGAAAACCTCTATTGGTGATGAAAAGGAAGTGCTGAAGACCGCCTCTCCCTCTTCTTATGATGAGCACAGACTCGGAACCACAGTAGATTTTGTGCCGAATATGTACGCTGCACTTGATGCCGATAAGCTGGCTCAAAATGATGTCATAAAATGGCTAATGGATAACGCCTGGAAATACGGTTTTATCCTCCGTTATCCGAAAGGATATGAGGCAATGACCGGTGTTCCCTTCCGGCCTTGGCAATACCGATATGTTGGTGTCGATGTTGCAACAGAGATTCACAACAGCAATACCTGTCTGGAAGGTTATATTGATAGTCTAACCGCATTGGATACCAAGCCCGATGAACTATTGAAACGCTGCGGCGGCAAAAACACTGTCATGAAATAATAAAAAACCTTGCAAGAGAATTCTTGCAAGGTTTTTTATTAGCTAAACGAAAGCCCCCACCAAACGGTGGGGGCAAATTGCAAAGGAATTAGGCCTTGCCGTCGGAGCCAAGAACATGGACAATCTTATGAGCGACCATATCCTTAACAGCCTGACGTGCGGGCTTCAGGTACTGGCGAGGATCGAAGTGATCGGGATGCTCGGCAAAATACTTACGGATATTGCCGGTCATTGCCAGACGGATGTCGGAGTCAATGTTAATCTTGCAGACAGCCAGCTTAGCAGCCTCACGCAGCTGCTCCTCGGGGATGCCGATTGCATCGGGCATGTTGCCGCCGTAGGTATTGACCATCTTCACAAACTCCTGAGGAACGGAGGAAGAACCGTGCAGAACGATGGGGAAACCAGGCAGACGCTCGATAACACCATGCAGAACATCAAAGCGCAGAGGAGGGGGAACCAGAACACCGTCAGCATTGCGGGTGCACTGCTTGGGGGTGAACTTATATGCGCCATGGCTGGTGCCGATAGCAATTGCCAGAGAATCACAGCCGGTACGGGAAACAAACTCCTCGACTTCCTCGGGACGAGTGTAGGACTCATGGCCTGCCTCAACGCAAACCTCGTCCTCAACACCAGCCAGAGTACCCAGCTCAGCCTCAACGACAACACCGTGGTCGTGTGCATACTCAACAACCTGCTTGGTCAGAGCAATGTTCTCCTCGAAAGACTTGGAGGATGCATCAATCATAACGGAGGTGAAGCCGCCATCAATGCAGCTCTTGCACAGCTCGAAGGAATCACCATGATCCAGATGCAGCGCGATGGGAATATCGGGATTCTCCTCAACTGCAGCCTTAACCATTGCAACCAGGTACTTGTGGTTTGCATAAGCGCGAGCGCCCTTAGAAACCTGGAGGATGACGGGGGACTTCAGTTCGCCGGCAGCCTCGGTAATACCCTGAACAATTTCCATGTTGTTCACATTGAAAGCGCCAACAGCGTAGCCGCCATCATATGCCTTCTTGAACATCTCGGTAGTAGTAACCAATGCCATAAGAATCATTCCTTTCTTAATTCAAGCGGAAAAATCCGCATGTTTTCCAAAGTATTATAACACATTTTTCCTTTATTTCAATACAAAAATATCGTCTCGATTATTCTTGTTTATAAATACAGATTTGCCATCTCAAATCGACCGTATCTTTACATAATTCATAAAAGCAACTTTTAATATTTGATTTTCGTCTATTTATAGGAAAAATAGAACTAAGCACCCTTTGCAAAATCATAATATAAATAACAGTGAGATACTAAAACGGTTGGAAAAACAGTTTACTTTTGAAGGATAATATCGTATAATACTGAAAGCTATATAAGCAAATACAAATGCAAGGAGTTATATTACTATGAATTTGTCTCCGCTTCAGATTGCCAGATATCAGTATACCCCCAAGCTGCCCGGAATGCTCAGAAACGGCATTTCCGAGATTTGCGTGAAGGACGGCGCACCTACTCAGAGCGTTGCCGACCAGGAAAAGATTAAAGCGCTCTTTCCCAACACCTATGGCAAGAACGAAATCACTTTCCAGAAAGGTCAGAACACCGCTCCTGCAAAGAAGCAGGTCGTTGGTGTGATCCTCTCCGGTGGTCAGGCTCCCGGCGGCCATAATGTTGTATGTGGTCTGTACGATGCACTGAAGGCTACCAATCCCGAAAATGAGCTTTATGGCTTCAAGGGTGGCCCCAGTGGTCTGCTGGAAGATGACTACCGTATCATGGACGATGAGTATATCGCCATGTTCCGCAACACCGGTGGTTTCGACATCATCGGTTCCGGTCGTACTAAGCTGGAGACCGAGGAACAGTTTGCTGTTGCCGCCGAGGTTTGCAAGAAGCACGGCATTACTGCCATCGTTATCATCGGTGGTGATGACTCCAACACCAATGCTGCTGTTCTTGCCGAGTACTTCGCCGCACACAACACCGGTGTTCAGGTCATTGGTTGCCCCAAGACCATCGACGGCGACCTTAAGAATGAAGATATTGAATGCTCCTTCGGCTTCGACACCGCTACCAAAACCTACAGCGAGCTCATCGGAAACATTGAGCGTGATGCCAACTCCGCCAAGAAGTACTGGCACTTTGTGAAGGTCATGGGTCGTTCTGCTTCCCATGTCGCTCTGGAGTGTGCTCTGGAGACTCAGCCCAATATCTGCCTGATTGGCGAGGAAGTTGCAGCAAAGAAGATGTCCCTGTCCGCTGTTGCTGATGTTATTGCTGATTCTGTTGCAGCTCGCGCCGCTAAAGGCATGAACTTCGGTGTCGCCATCATTCCCGAGGGCATTGTGGAATTCGTACCCGAGTTCTCCATGCTGATTGCAGAAATCAACGAACTGCTTGCCGGCGAGAAAACCGCTGCTTTCAACGCTCTGGCAAGCTGGGATGAGAAATATGCATTCATTCAGAATGGTCTTTCCGAGAAAGCTATGGCTGTCTTCGCAATTCTGCCTCAGGGCATTCAGCAGCAGCTGTTCCTGGAACGTGACCCCCATGGTAATGTTCAGGTTTCTCTGATTGAGTCTGAGAAGCTGTTCTCTGCTCTGGTCGCCGACAAACTGGCTGCACGCAAGGCCGCGGGTACCTATAAAGGCAAGTTTAATGCACAGCATCATTTCTTTGGTTATGAAGGCCGCTGCGTATTCCCCTCCAACTTTGATGCCGACTACTGCTACTCCTTGGGTTACAACGCTTTCATGTTGATTCAGTACGGCTACACCGGCTACCTTTCCAAGGTTTCCAATCTCTCCAAGCCCGCCGAAGAGTGGGTTGCAGGCGGTATGCCCATCACCAAGATGATGAACATGGAGCGCAGAAACGGTCAGGACAAGCCCGTTATCCGTAAGGCTCTCGTTGAGCTGGACGGCAAGCCCTTTGCCTATTTTGCTGAGCATCGTCAGGAGTGGGCTGAAAATACCTGCTTCACTTTCCCCGGAGCTATTCAGTATTATGGTCCTTCCGAAGTATGCGACCTGACTACCCGTACACTGGCTCTTGAGAAGGCTTGATTCCTCTATTAACAAAAACCTCGGAGTTAACTCCGAGGTTTTTTGTTAAGCAGAAGCTTTTCTCTTGTCTGACAGGTAAACAGAATCATTTGTTTAGATGTACTGATTTCCGCAAGCAAAGAGAGTGTATTTGCAAGTCGTTCGTCGTCGAAGCGGACAAAGGCATCATCAAAAATCATAGGCGCATCCGGCGCGAGAATCTTTGCAACTGCCAGACGAACTGCAACATAGATTTGGTCAATAGTACCTTCGCTTCGATAGTTCAATTCGCGAATGACTGTTTCATCCGAATTCCCGGCAGTAATGGAAAAATCCTGATTTAGCAGAATTTTGTTGTAGCGAAGTTCTGTCATAGTTTGCAGATAATCCTGAGCTTGACGCGTGATTGCAGGGGTAAATCGACGATGCAGATCCTCAACGGCTTCCCGATGAATTTGAAGACCAAATAAAACCGCTTTTTCAAGGTTCCGGAGTCTCTCAATTTTCTCACCCAAACTCTGCTTTTGTTCTATTAGTGTTTGTTTCGCGTCCAATAAATTCTTTCGATACTGTAAAAGCTGCAGTTCTCCTTTGATTCTTTCAATCTCTGAAGATTCATGGCGGATTCTCTTTTCCGTTTCATCCAATCCATAAATCAGTTCATCGTCCTCCGAGGTTAAAACCGGTTCCGCAGCCATTTTTGAAATTATATCATAGTTTTCACGAGCTTTTTTCAAATCATGCTTTGCATCCTCAAACTGTTCAAATGAAGAAACTACTTGAAAATAATACTCCACTTCCCTGCCCTGTAAGAGGCTGCTTCTACGCTGCTCCAGTTCCGCAATGTTTCGTCTGACCTCATCCATGGCTCTATGGTGAGATTTTAGTCCGAGATTATATTCGTTCCATAGTGCGTCCAGTTTTAACGCAGCGAGCTCCCACTTTCGTGTATTTTCAGACCCGTAGCGTGTCTGCAGTGTGTCTCTCTTCTTGCGAGAGGAAACAAGTATCGAAAGACTTAGTACAGTACCGACAATAAAAATCAACAATGAGCACAATGAAAGCACCGTATTTCCCGTATTAAGATACACCGAAACACCTGCTGCCAAGTTCAAAGCAGCTAACGAAAGAACCGCAAGCCATGTCGGGCGTTTTGTTTTTCTATAGCTCTCTATATCTTTTTCGACCTGCTGTCTTGCTTCACCGGGAGTTAAACCCGCGTATGCAGAACTAATTTCAAACTCAGGAACGGGCGTATTCATAAAAACATTTAGCTCTGATAACCGGCTACTCACTTCACGAATGTCACGCAGAGTAGTGCGTGCAAAATCAGCATCGGGAAAACCTATGCACTTTTCTTCCAGTGCATACACTCTTGCCTGCTCATCACACACAGCATCCATTGCCCGCTGTACTTCTTCAGCATCCTTCGTGGCTTTCAGATTTGCCAGATGAATTTTATGATTATGTAGTTCTCTGTATGATGTTTCTGCTGCGCACAATTGATTGGAAAGATTACGCTCTGAACATTCCAGTTCCTCCATTTCCCGAATCTGCTCAGTTACAGCACGATAATCGTTCTGTGCCTGTTGAATCAAACCGTTGCTGCGATTGGACAATCGGTTCCTGAGAGCTTTCAGCCCCGCTTCCAGGGCAGCGGCATCTCCGGATTCCTCACCGGTCGTAACCAAATCGTTTAATCGTCTGCGAAGGGCATCATCCTCGGTAATGGGCATTTCAGACATACGAACAAATCCGGAGCGGCGGAAAACACTCTGCTCCACACCCAGGAGCATTTGTCCGCAGTTATCCCCCCTCAACTCAGGGATATCAATTCCCGTATCTGTCTCATAGGCACGAAACGAGCCAAGAGGAATTCTTCCTTTTGAACTTCTCTCAATCGTAATGTTTTTTCCACAGAATTCCAGATCAATCCTGCCCTCCATCGGCTTACCGTTCCAAGGCAGGTATCGCTCTTTATCCGCAAGAATTTGTTTTGTTGAGCGTGCTTTGGTATCAAGCCCATAAAACATCGCAAGAATAAAGGCAGACCATGTGCTCTTTCCCCATTCATTGGGTGCCTCAACAATATTCAACCCCGTTTGAAATTGAAGACGAGCGTCATCCAGCTTTCCAAAAGTAGCTTGCATGGAACGAATAATCACGGAATGTCCACCTCTATTCCGCTCAAAATATCAGAAGCGATTTCAGCCGTCAAATTAACAATTTCTGCTTCATTGTCAGATGCTTCGTTTAAACAATCACGCAGCAAACGAAAAAAGTTTCCTCTAAAGCTATCTTCATCCAGCATGTCCTGTGGATTAATTACTTCAATTGTTTTGTCAATCAAACAAACATTTGGATATAACGAGACTGCTTCCATTAGCTGCGTAATTTTCTGACTTTTCTTTCCCGATATTGTCAGGCGATAATAATCATGTTGATGAATAGATGAGATAAAACCTTGAATTTCAACATCACTTTTTAATGATACATCGTGAAATTGAGGCAAATTCAACGGATAAAATTTTACCGCAGCATCGGAGTCCAATGAAGCTATGAGAACGCCTTTCCTTCCGGTTTCGTCCCATCCTCTTCCCATAGGACAGCCGGGCCAAGCGCAAAGGGTATTTCCGCTCACAAACGAGCCTTGCGAATGGACATGTCCCAAAGCGATATAATCAAATCCGCTACACTGCACCTGCTGACTTGTCACAGCGTTGTAGGTTGACTTTGTGTGAATCGGATCACCATGCATAACCAGAATCTCATGTTCCGCTTTTCCGAGCGCATGAAAATTTTTTAATAAAGACGGGCTATCCATGCTTTCAAAACCTGCACCGTAAACAATACAGTTAAGCGCCGGGACGGAAACAGCCTCCAATCCGACTCTAAAAATATAGACATTATCCGGCCATTCTTCTCTTACCCATGGACTTTCCGATGAATTATAATCATGGTTGCCCGGTGAAATAAATACAGGAACATTGCAGGCCTCAAAAGCTCTGCGTAAAGCGGCAAGGGACTCCCTTGTGCAGTTCTGTCCATCAAATAAATCACCGGCAATCAGCCACATATTGCAGTTTTCACGCTTGCTGATTTCCAGAAGCTTATCCGGTATCGTGCGCTGAATTTTTATCAGCTTATTTTGATCATCCGGCGAAAAAGGCGAAAACGACGAATCCAAATGCAAGTCCGCCGTATGAAGAATTTTTAAATCCATTGATCCACTCTCTTAATGTTCAGGCATCGCCCATTGACGGTATCGATTGTGAACAGAACCGCTTCCATCTTTGTAGCGCCCTCTGCCCAGCGGTATCTCTCGGTAAGATCGCCTCGAAATTTTGCAATTGACAAATCCGGTCGAATTCCCAAGACCGAATCCTGCGGGCCTGTCATCCCCAAATCAGTCACATATCCGGTTCCATTGGGAAGAATTCGGGCATCCGATGTCGGAACATGGGTATGCGTTCCCCATACAGCCGAGACTCGTCCATCCAGCATATATCCCATCGCAAGCTTCTCAGAGGTTGCTTCTGCATGGATTTCCACCAAAACGACACTGCAATCCAGCTTAGGAAGAAGTTTATCCATCATCAGGAACGGATTATCCGGATTGTAGTCCATATTACAGCGACCAATCAGGTTTATTATGCCAATCCAACCTTTTGCACTTTCGTACACGCCATATCCTGCACCGGGCAACTGCGGTGCCATATTGGCAGGTCGAAGAATTCGATTATTATCATCCAGATAGTTCACAATTTCGCGTTTCGAAAATGCATGATTACCTAAAGTAATCACATCCGCTCCCGCATCAAAAATATCCTCTGCTTGATTGGGCGTAATTCCCACTACACTCGCGTTCTCGCCGTTCACAATAACAAAATCCGCTTGGTGCTCTCTTTTTAAAGCTCTCAGATGCTTGCGAATATGCTGCATGCCCGGCTCACCCACTACATCACCAACACACAAAACCTTTAATTCCATACTTAACCTCAATCATTCAGCGAACTGATTTTGCATACTCAGTCGGTGTAATTCCAAACTTCTCCTTAAACTGTCTGGAAAAATGGTGAACAGTCGAATACTGCAACGCAGAAGCAATTTCCGTAAAATTCAGATTATTCTCACGAATCATCTGTTTGCTCTCCTGCAGCTTTAAGCGCCGGATATATTCACCGGGTGAAATCTGTAAATTCTTGTGAAACAAAACCGTCAAATAGCTTGCACTGACATCGGCCACCTGCGCAACACCGGGAACGGTTAGCTTTTCGCGAATATGTTCAGAAATATATTGCTGCGCTTTACGAATCACTTCATTTTCATTGCGTACAGAGTTAATACCCTGAATTTTTCCTGAACCGGGTGCCGATTCTTCACGCAGCAAATATAAAATCAGGAGTTTCAGCTCTGCATTGATAACATCACTGGAGAAATCATCTGTTTTCTTTTGTTCACGAAGCATGTTCTGTAATAAGGAAAGTGCAGATTGCGGCATACGAAATTTTCGATTATAGAGAGAATCAAGATCTACGCCGGAAATGTCAAACGAAATGGTCACAAAACAAGGCGCAACACCCTGATCCGAATACTGCATATGCCACTGATCGGGCCCATATACAACAACATCGCCCTGTGTAAGCATCGTGTCCTGCCCTTCAACCACACTATGAAGCTGACCTTTGTCCACATATGTAAGCTCAATCATGGGATGGCTCTCACCATTAAATATAAATCCCTGCTCTTTTTCCTGATAGAAGAATGTATAAATTCCATCTATCTTCATACGATTATCGATTCTGAGATTATAATTTGCTCGAGTGCCAACACTCTGAGGCATCTCCTTCGCCTTTACTAAAACCGTTGCATCACCCTTAAATGCATTCAGCGCAATATAGACATCCGGATTGATGGTAACAGTTTTATCCAAATAGTAATGCGAATAGTTCTCTGCATCGGTACTTACCGACAGAACACCGATACCTTTTCCACAGGAGAGCTGCGTAGCTGACCTCGTCAAGAAAACAGGAATTTCAGACTGCGCAAGTTTTAAGACTGTGGATTCTTCCTTTTTTCCTAAATCTAAAGAAGATGCGCGTTCAGGCAGAACAAAGCCAAAGCCGCTGAAATTCTCCTGATTCAAATTCTGTATCATGAACTCATCCTCCCAGGAAACAATAATAGGGTCAGCAATCGCTGACCCTATTATTATACAACAAAAATCGAAAATGGCAAATATTATCTCAGATAGTCAAACTCAATATCATAAATATCTACAGTGTCGCCATCCTGAATTCCCATTTCCTCCAGCCGAGAGAAAATACCGTTCTTGCGCAGAAGCATATCAAAATGATTTCTCGCTTCATAGTCATCAAAATTGATGTTTTGCGTCAAGCGTTCGAGCCATGTTCCGGTCAAAACCCATGTACTTCCCAGATGCTCAATCAGAACATCCATCGGATCACCGGGCTCGGCGATTTCTTCCACATATTCCGGCTCATAAATCGTAACAGGTGGCAGCGTTTTGAGTTTTTCAGCCACAACCTGCATAAGTTTTTTGGTCCCCTGCGTTGTTCCGGCAGATATCTCGTATAATTCGCAGCCGGCTGCCTCAACAACTGCCCGCAAGCGATTCAGGTTGTCACTTTCAGGATCCATAATATCCGTTTTATTGGCAGCAACAATCATGGGGCGATTGCTTAAATCAACAGAATAATTTGCAAGCTCATCGCAAATTGCGTGAAAGTCGTCAACCGGATCTCTGCCCTCACTACCGGATACATCAACCACATGAACAAGCAGTCGACAACGGTCAATGTGACGAAGAAAATCATACCCCAAGCCGGCACCTTCAGCAGCACCTTCAATAATGCCGGGGATATCTGCCATAACAAAGGACACGCCTTCACTGACATAAATTACACCAAGATTGGGAAACAGCGTGGTAAAATGATAATTGGCAATCTTAGGTTTTGCATTAGAAGTAACGGACAGCAAAGTAGATTTTCCGACATTCGGGAAACCAACAAGGCCAACATCAGCCAGAAGCTTCAATTCCAGAATAATATCTCGTTCCTGCCCCTTCGTACCGGTCTTAGCAAAACGGGGAACCTGACGGGTTGCAGTGGCATAATGAGAGTTTCCCCAGCCGCCTCGGCCACCTTTTGCAATGACAAAATCCTCGCCTGTGGACATATCCACAATAATTGCATTGGACTCAGCGTCACGCACAACCGTTCCTCTGGGCACATCGATAATCAAAGGTTCTCCGCGTTTACCGGACATCATTCTGCCCTGCCCATTCTGACCGGCAGTGGCAGAATATTTCCGTTTATATCTAAAATCCATCAGCGTAGTCATATTATCATTGACATGCAGAATGACACTGCCGCCATGACCGCCGTCACCACCATCCGGGCCGCCGGATGCAACATATTTTTCACGGTGAAATGCCACCGCGCCATCACCGCCTCGGCCTCCGCATACGGTGATTCTAACTTTATCTACAAACATAACATCCTCCTGTATACCAAAAAAGGACTGCCGCAGTGAAAATGCAGCAGTCCTTCAGCACAAACAGGTTAATTACTGCTCGTCGTAAACAGAGCACTTACGACGATCCTTGCCCATACGCTCAAACTTAACAACACCGTTGACCAGAGCGAACAAAGTATCATCCTTGCCGATACCAACATTGGTGCCGGGATGGATGTGAGTGCCTCTCTGACGAACGAGGATGTTGCCAGCCAGAACGTGCTGACCGTCTGCACGCTTAACGCCCAGACGCTTGGACTCGGAATCACGGCCGTTCTTGGTGGAACCGCCGCCCTTATGGTGAGCGAAGAACTGAATACCAATCTTCAGCATGGTGTTACACCTCCAAAACTTCAATATAATCAGGATATTCATCCCGCAGTTCTGCAAGATAAAGCAGAAGTCCGGCCAGAACCGCCTGAACGGAATCCTCTTCATCGCAAGAAGCGGGAAGTGTCAAAGTGATGCGCGCATCATCTTTAACACGAACCTTGGCCTTTGCCCCGCAAACATCATTGATGGTTGCTTCGGCCAATCTGACAGCGGATGTAATCGAAGCACAGACAATGTCTGCTCCCGCTTCAGCATAACCACTGTGACCTGAGATGGAGAATCCAGTGATTCTGTCATCTACAGTAGTAAACTCGCATCTAGTCATAAATTACAGTGCGATCTTGGTGATCTCCACCTTGGTGTAAGGCTGACGATGGCCAATCTTCTTCTTCTCGTTCTTCTTAGCCTTGTACTTCAGAACATCAATCTTCTTGCCCTTGCCATTCTTAACAACCCTGGCTTCAACGGCTGCACCTGCGACAACGGGAGCGCCAACCTTGGTATTCTCGCCGTCCAGAATGGCCAGAACCTGATCAAACTTGACAGTAGTCTCAGCCTCAGCGCCCAGCTTCTCAACGAACAGGACATCACCCTCAGCAACAACATACTGCTTGCCACCGGTCATAATAACTGCTTTCATTTGTTTTCACCTACTTTATTTTGTGTAGTCTCGCTCTTAGGGCGGGTGCATTTGGGCGCACCAACTTAAGCCCACTCAATGCGGCTTTAGTATTTTATCATTCAAAAGGCATAAAGTCAAGCAATATTTCATGCCTTTCCTTTCAATTTCAATGGATTTTCCTGTTAAGCCCGGAAATCTTGTGATTGTGATTTCCTTAACTATCTGCTATAATATACATTGAGGTGATTATCCATGAAATCCAAGAACATCCTTGTTCTTATTGGCCTCCTGCTCGTTATATGCATTGGACTGAGCATTTTTCTCATGGTACCCCGCGGAGCAACCCCCACCGCAACCATTATCAGCTGTGGCGAAGTTTTAAAGTCGGTTCCGCTAGGCAAGGATGCTTCCTTTGATATCGAAACGCCCCGCGGAGGTTACAACAAAGTTGTTGTAACGGATGGTAAAATTTCGGTAACCGAAGCAAATTGCCCCGACCATATTTGCATGAGCTTTGGTTGGTGCAATGATGGAATCCCAATTGTCTGCCTGCCAAATCAGTTGATTATTGAGTTTTCCGGCAACAATACTGCAGATTCCGTCTCCGGTTAAAAAAAGCAAAAATAAGTGTTGACAAATTAAGGCGAATAGAGTATAATTCATCATGTCGCCAAGATATGGACGATTAGCTCAGCTGGTAGAGCATGCGCTTGACGTGCGCAGGGTCAGCGGTTCGAGTCCGTTATCGTCCACCAAGACCTCATTTTATTTGAGGTCTTTTCTTTTATAAATTTTGCCGGGGCTTGAATTAATTCAAGCCCCGGTATTTTGTATCATTTTCTTTTCCAAATTCTTTTGCGGAATAATATCTGAAATTGCAACATAATCGGGCTGTATAATCTCATAAACATTTTTACGGATTCTACTTTTTCTACCTGTAATGATTATTCCGTTTTCCAGTACCAACTCAATCTCCTCAGGAAGATATCGGCTCTGAGCTACTCGAAAACAGTTGTAATTATAATCCTTCAGGGTTACTTTCCCGGATATACTTTGTGGACATTTCAATTCTTGAGATATGCTGACTCTGGGAAGCTTTCTGCGCTGAAATACCGGTGCACTTCCCCGCCCATTGCCGTTTACCAGCAAATCATCAAAAGCTCCGCTTGCTCCACGCAGTGTCTGCGGCAATCCCGGTGAACGATCATAAACAATTTGAAAATAATCCTTCTTACATTCACCATAATCATGGATGCGGAAAGCATATATCCATCGATTTTCTTGTTGATTCACATAAACAATGGATACTTTTATTTCAGCTTTCAATTGATTTTCCTTTATTTTCAGTGTAGTCAATGCATCCGGGAGAATATATACAGGCTCTTCAAAGCTCACTGCGAGTCCTGAATCCGACAAATTGATTGCATTCCCGTGATAGCTTCCGTTATCTGTGCTGACAGTGACTTCACATAGCGCCCGCAGTCGGTGCTCCTTTCTTCTGATTTCTCTGCCATCTACAAAGAAAAGTGCCATAACCAGATAATACATATTGCCAATTAGCCAAAATAAAACTACGACCGGCTGGATGGAATTGCTTTCAAACATTTTCACAATACATTTCGCAACTGCGTATACCGAAAGGCACAACAGCATCGCAAAGGGCAGCATATATACAGCATCCCGCCGATTTTTTCCTGTTGCAATGTTCTTTTCGGAAACATGAAACTTTTTCATAGAAATTCCGACGGTCTCCAGTAATACGGGTACAAGCATAAAAGGAAATAACGCCGTCTCATAAACACCTGTCCATCTTGTATTCCTTATATTACGGCTTAAAGCACGCAGCGCCAAATTGGAAGAGATAAACATCGGAAGCCAGAAAATAAGCACTTCTTGCAATGTGCACCGGATAACCATAATATCAAAGGCGGCATACAGAATCGGGCTCATAATGTACACCAATCTTTTTAAGGGTGCATACCAGTACCAGACAGATGCCCAATAGTTCAGTTTCTGGCGAAGGGAAAGCTTTCTCGATAACAAAATGTGCAATTTCCTTCCGCTTTGAATCACCCCTCTTGCCCAACGAACTCTCTGGCGAATCAGTGCAGTCATATCGGTCACCGACAATCCACTTGCAAGTGGTTCGTCAATTGCAAGACTGACAAATCCTGCCTTCTGAATCAGAATCCCCGTTGCAAAATCTTCTGTAATAGAGTCCGTGTAAAATCCACCGACAGCATCCAACGCCGCTCGACTTAAAACCGTGTTGGAGCCGCCGTAGATGACTGAGTTACTCTTTGTTCTTGCAATCTGAATATCCCGATAAAAATAGTCCTGCTCATTGGGAATTCTTTCTTCGGAATACAAATTAAACTGGAACACATCGGGATTATAAAAACTTTGAGGACTCTGCACAAAGCCAAGTTCTATACGCTTTTTCTCTCCCCTGCTTAGATTCTTTCGTTCCGCGTCGATGAAATAAGGTATTGTTTTCATTAAAAATGTGCTTCTCGGTATCATGTCCGCATCAAAAGTCGCAATATACGGTGAAGAAGAGTTCCTGAGTGCATAATTCAGATTCCCGGCTTTTGCCCCGGTTCTGTCCAATCTGGATAAATAATGAACGCCAAAACTCAAAGCCAGATTTCGCATTTCTTCTCGATTTCCGTCATCGCAAAGATATATATGCACTTTCTGCTTATCCGGATAATCCATATGGCAGCACCCATTGATGGTTTTATACACCAGCTCTGGTGCTTCGTTATATGTCACCACAAATACATCTACATCCGGATATGTTTGTCCGGATATATCCGGACAAACATATCCGTTACAGCGGTACATACTGCGATAGTGAATGATTGCCTCAAAAAAGCCCAACGCCTCGATGCAAAGTAACGAAGCACCGACAATCACAGAAAGCAGGCCGTATCCAAAAGGGATGGTAAAAAGAATACGCCATAAAATATAGCTGACAGAAAACAGAATATTCAGCATAAATATCAGCTTATCTATGTACAATTTTCCGTTTTTTATCATATTCCATCCTCCTTATAGAATTGGAAAGAATTCTCATTCAGATTAAACGGATATACTTCAAAGATAATATAGTCGTAGGTTTTATCCTTTATTACAGTTTCAAGATTTACAGTCTTTCCAACCTCCAGATTGTAAATTGTATCGATTTTCCAAAACATCGGAGCAAGGAAACAAATAACGGGACTAAAATATGAGTCATGTATAATCAAAGCTGTCCGATTATTTCTGGCAGTTAGATTGACAATTCTATTCTGCTCCTTAATTCCATCCAGATATACACTGTATGAAGATCGTTTATAAATATCTTTCTCTTCCAAATATTCCAGATTGATAAGTGTTTGCTTTATATCTCCACGCGTTATTTCTTCTTTATCTCCCGAAAGAACCATTCGTTCATAGGTACCGAAAAACTTGGGACACAAAACCGAAAACTCATCCACACCCGAAAAAGCTCTTCCCGCCTTGCGCCCCATAGAACCAAGCATATTTTTATCGGCAGATAACTCATCATAATAATTTAGATTTAAATAATAATCTGTCGGATCAAGATTATCTCCAAACTGTTTATGAATCGTTTCTGCCAACTGTTTTGTAGCTTCAAAAGCCGTTTTGACTGTCCAATGGTGATCCGTTTTGTAAAATTCAGCATTATCCATATCGGACAAGTCCAGTGTCTTTACCTCGAACCGATTCAGATACATTAACAATTCATCTATCTTATCACCGGGATAATTTAACCATTCCGTATCATTGGTTGTAGATTTCACCAAGTCATATTTTCCCGGCGGCATAACAAACAGTAGCTTTGTTTCCTTAGATTCCGCAAACTTCTGAAGCCTTGCTATCCGCTGTGCGAAGGATAAAACCGAAATATCGTCATTTCGATAAAAACCACTGTAGTGCAAATATCCATTAGAATCTTTGAAAAAAGCAAAATCAGAGATTTCTTGTTTCCCCAGAAGTGACTGAAATGATGAAAACCACTCCAAAAGACTCATACGAAAAGGTAAGCTTTCGTAGTATTCCTCCTGCCGAAATGGACAATTCTGAAAAATTCTCTGTGCAAAATATACGCAAGAATAGACCCACATTGGGAGCAATGATAAAATCAACATGACTGAAAAAACCATCTGCATCGAAACATATCGAACCTTCGCCGTCACTGTATGCATCAACAAACCTCAGAAGTCAAAATAGATAAAGGGATTGTAAGAGCCGTTTACCAGATAACTAATACTAAGCCATGTAATAAGCACCATGCATATTCCTGTCAATCCTCGGACTACAATATACTCATTTGCTAACGGGAATCTTTTCCTAATCGGGAAGAGGCATATCAGACCAATTACAAAAAAGAATAAATTCTCTTTCACGAGCATACAAGCCAGATTGCTGAAAAAACCGTTATAGTTAAGTCCGAACATATTCCGAAAAAAAATTCCTGCCTGATATAAATCTTTGGAACGAAAAAGAACCCATCCGAAATTAACTATCAGTAGTGTATATGCTCTCTTCAAACCGGTTGACGAAAGGTTATCCGGGAATCCTGTTAGTCGCTCCAGAAGTTGAAAGCAGAAATAATAGACGCCCCAAAAAATAAAAGTCCAGTTCGCACCATGCCAAAGACCGGTTAATAGCCATACAATCAAAAGATTGCGAATGGTTCTATCCATACTTACATTGCGATTGCCCCCCAGGGGGATATATACATACTCCCGGAACCAATTTGTCAAAGAGATGTGCCACCGCGACCAGAAATCACGAATTGAAAGTGCATAGTATGGGTACATAAAATTTTCGGGAATTAAAAACCCAAAGCATTTACCCAGTCCGATTGCCATATCCGAGTATCCCGAGAAGTCATAATAAATTTGAAGTGAATAGGCAATACTTCCAACCCATGCCAAGGTAGCCGGAACCGGATAGTAGTCCGTCCCGATAGAAGACCAGTTAAAAACCTTATCGGCAATCGCACCGAAATTATTCGCAAGAAGAATTTTTTTAGAAAAGCCTATGGAAAAGCGAAACAATCCTTTTGTGAATAAGTCAAAGCTTTCTCTACGGGAATCTATCTGATTTGATACATCCGAGTATTTCAAAATCGGGCCGGCAATCAGCTGTGGAAAAAATGACAGATACAATCCGGTCTTAAATAATCCCGGGGGACTTTCCGGAGTACGGTACATATCTACGAGCAAACTGATAGCCTGAAAAGTGTAAAACGAAATTCCGATGGGTAGGTGAATCTCGGAAATCTGTGGAAATCCAGCCGTGGAACTTGCAAAGTTATAATACTTGAAAACAAATAATCCGAATAAATTTACACTGACTGCAAGCCAAAGTATTATACGCTTTCGTTTCAAATCTTGTACTTTATATAATAAATTTGAAAAACCTGAATTCATGACAATATTTGCAATCAACAGCCAAACATATTGAGGTTCACCATAGGCGTAAAATAAAATGCTTGCAATAAGAAGAACGGAATTGGATAACCACCGCACACGAAATGATGCAAAGTACATCATAAAACCCGTTGGTAAAAACAGGAATAAAAACTCTAAACTTGAAAAAAGCATATTCCACCTAGATTCTGCGCATCACGATAATTCCTGTCAAAATTATTATGAAAAACGAAAGATAGAAAAAAGCCTGTCCCTGTGAGAATATCGACGAGTCCACATTGGCTTCTCGCAGTAAATTACTGAGTCCCTCCTGTATATAAGCACCATGCCGCGCAAGATAAACCTTTATAATACGCAGCTCTTGCTGATAATCGGTATTGAATCGGGTCAATGTTTCACCATCAATCGTATAGGGCTTCAACACATAGTTCCTCCCGTTACGGGTCTGCGGACTTTCGTAATCATCCTTCCACCGATACCATTCGCGAACTTGAGCCGAGTTCAGATATTGTGTGGCTTCTTCAATCAGCATATTTATATAGTTATCCGACAGGAAGTGTCTTCTAAGCTCTGCGTAGCGTTTTTTCAAGAATTTTACAAAGGAACGGTCTTTCACAAGCTCCGTGTAAAATGTTCTTGTTTGGAATGCAATGGACTCAGGGTTCATTTCTTCTGCATAGTAATTATTCATCGCCTGGTCAAAATCCCAAACCGGACCGATATTCAGTTTTCCTCCGGGTGATTTATAATAATAAGTCGAATGCAGCCCTGCATCATAATTCCCAAAGAATTCGTTCACCAAAAAATAATCAATGAAGCTCTCTCTGTCAATTACTTTAGGGTATGTGAGAAATACATCCTTTTTATCAGAATAAATTACCTGTTCCACGGAGGAAAAATCTTTTTCAATATAGGAAATAATTTCCTCATTCAGTTTACCGGATGTTGGATATTTGATTCCCATCCATGTGTCCGTAAATCCATTAACTCGGCCGTATGTTTCAAGCATCGTATCAAAATGCGTATATCGGTCTCTGCGGAGAATATAGCCAGTATAATGATTCTTTTCGTCGTACTCAGGAATGTCAACTTGTTGCTCTCCTTTGGAAACCGCACTTTGCAGGAGGTAAACTCCCATATATTTTGCCATCCCGCCTGTTTCTTTTAGAATTACTTCACAGAATCTGCACTCCGGTGCAAATGCGCTGCCGCCAATCTCCCATGCAATACGATAGGCGAGGTAATTTCGGAGCATGCTTTTATCCGCCAAGCTCCCGCACAACACCCAGCGCTCTCCTTTTTCCATATCAAGAAGAGAATGAGCCTTCTCCGATTTTAGATAATACTGCGGTTTGTCGAAAGCTATCGAAGTATGCCCACGCCGTTTGGCACAAATTGAGATACGCATTGCAGGAGTGTTCTTCAAATATGCCCTTCGTCCGCTCGGTTCGATGATTTCAAGGGATCCAGTTACCCACGGATTAACTGAATCATCCACAGTTTCATTTCCATGTGAAAAGGACTTATATAACGGAGGCTCGTTTTCAAAAGACAGCACCACAAGGGGAAGATTGCTTGAGAACAAGGCATCCGCATAGTATTCCTCATTCAGGTGCACTAAAGGATCCGTTGCGCTTTCATCTTTTTGTAATGTAGGATAGCGATAAGATTGACTTGTTTCTTTTGCAATCGTCTCCCCGAGCTGCGCAGCCAAGAGTAACCACGCCGCCAACACAAAACATTTGCAAACTTTTCCTGCCATTTTATTGATTAATTTCATCCGGCTGTTTTACAAGACTGACAGAACGCACGCCTTCCATTATCGACAGCCGGTTTAAGCAGGATCCACTCTTCTCTGCATCCGCAAGTACACGGTCGCAAAGCTCATAAATCAGCTCACAGGGATTGCCATTTTCTCCGGTAGTTTGGAGGCGGATAACCGCTTTTTGTAAAAACATAGCCTCAACACAGTGCATTACATCCTCTGCCATTTCAGGATCTACATGAATAATCAGAATGAGACGGCTATTCTCCTTTACAAAACCAAAGAGCACCAAAAATATGAAAATTGCGGTTGTGCCCATGGCCGCAATCAAATAATCCGAAACGCCGCAGCATATACCGATTGCAATCGCCCAGAATATATATGCTGTATCCCGAGTATCTTTCACAGCTGTTCGGAATCGGACTATGGACAGCGCACCAACCATGCCGAGTGAGAGGGCAATATTATTCCCGATTACATTCATAACGAGAGTCGTTATCAATGTAAGCATGACAAGTGTCATATTGAATCGACGACTGTAAACACTGCCGCCGTGGGAAATACGATAAGATATGTACAAGACACATGCCAGTAAAAATGAAATCAGAAAGTTTAATAACAGCTGCTTAGGCGAAAGCTCCCCATAGGTATTGTACAGAAGATTATATATCTCACTTTTCATACTAAGCACTCTCCCCTTTTGTAATCATGCGCGCTCTCATGTATTTACTGCACGAAACTCTGCACTCATCCGATACCGATACCGCCTGTTTGATATCCGATGTCAGAAACTCATTAAACTTAACTTCCATTGTAATTTCCCCGGGAGCAGAAACGGGGTACATAATAATGTCAGAATTAAAAAGCTGGAAATTGCTCTCAGTTGCGTATATCTCTCTGTCAAATGTAATTCTGGTATCATTAAGCAGGCCGCAAAACGCCTCTCTTCTATACTCAATAATAACCTTCGGGCGGAGTAGCTGTGCTTTGAACATATAATAAAGCCACGGACATAACACCTCATGCCGCGATAACAGGAAATCCGCTTTACCTGCTATCAGCTGCATAGCCTCTGTTTTTGAAATAATGATAGAAAACTTTTTCTGATTGTCACCGCTTTTTTGCTTAATCTCAAGCTTAGCTGTTTTGTCAGATGGACTGTAAATTCTGAGACGAATTTTTCTTCTATCATAAAGACCGTCTTCTTTGTCGCAAAAATCCTTGTCATAAGGCGTGTCAAAGTAGAGGGAACGAACATGATACCCCCCGATATTCTGATGTACATCCGGTAATGTAAACGGAAGCAATGCGGCGCGTATTCGGCAATACTGCAGTTCGGTAACAGCGTATTTTTGCTCTTTTCTCGAAACTTCCGACATTTAAGCGTCCTCCCTGTCAGAAAGAAGCAATAAATCCTCATAGGTATAGAACTGTCTTTTATTCCTGGTACGCAGATGATTGCACACTGTCAGAATCACAATGCACAGTCCCAGAGACACAATACTCAACAAATAATTATGATAAAAGCACAAAACAGCAGCTGGAAAACAGCAGCAGGAAAGTACTTTCATCATAGCATGATACTCCTTTTGAATTTTACGGTTCAATAATCTTTCTATAGTTTCCAGAACCAAAACTCCAAGAAACGCGAATATCGTAAATCCAAGTACGCAAAGCTGAGCGTCTACGCCGATGTTTCTGCAAACAAAGACCCCGGAGCTACCTAATAGCAAGATAAAAACGAAATAAAGGAAAGCTCTTATAATTGATGTTCCAAGAAAACACGGAAGCAAAGAAAGTGCACAAAGTACACCTGGTAATAATTTCCGGTTCAGCAAAACATTTAACAAGTTGCTCTGATAAGAAATCAGATTATGCAGCAATCTCATATTCATTCACCTCTTTCAACAATCGAAACAATACTCCATTTCGGATGCGAAAAAAAGCGAAGCAAGGTTCGTACATTTCACAGCATCGAATATGTTTAATTTCCTATATGCACTAAGTTTTTCTTGACATAAAAACTACAATGTGATAAAATATTAACTGTGGTCAGAAACCATGTGATGACGGGCCTTTAGCTCAGTTGGTCAGAGCCTCCGGCTCATAACCGGATAGTCCTGGGTTCGAGTCCCCGAAGGCCCACCAGTTTACTTAGGTAATTTACCTTTTAGATATAGGGGTATAGCTCAATTGGTAGAGCGGCGGTCTCCAAAACCGTAGGCTCAGGGTTCAAGTCCTTGTGCCCCTGCCAAAAAAGTCCAGCACCATTTGGTGTTGGACTTTTTTGATATGCACAGGGACTTAAAAATTTAAATGCAACAGTCCGGTGGACTTTTGCTCGCCGTCAGCTTGATGACGGCGATACCTTAATTGTCTTCCCACGAGAAGACAATGTTATGAGTCCTTGTGCCCTCCCGGCAGTGAATATACACTACTGCGATTAGTGCAGTTCTTACAAGCCACTATATTCTTCAAAACTACAAAAACAAAAATTACCCCTCCACTGAGCGGAGGGGTAAACATTCAACAAACTAGTCCAACTCGTCCTCGTCAAAAGTGAACTCAAGCGTTTCGCCACACTTGGGGCAAGTCATAGAACCGGCCTCAAGGGTCTCCTCGTCAAAAGTAATCACTTCGCCGCAAGCGCACTGGACTTCATAGATAGTGGTATCCTCATCGCCGAAGTCGAATCCTTCCTCATACTCCTCGTCTTCATCTTCGTCGTAATCATCATCCAGCTCATCATAGTCGTCAAAATCGTCGTAGTCCTCATCGTCCTCATCAAGGATATAATCCTCGATGGCATCCAGATCTTCTTCGATTTCGTCCAGCTCGTCAGAAATAGCAATGGTGGTATCTTCAATATCCGTGACCTTCTTGCATACATCGCCAAGCAGGTCAACGATTGCAGAAATCATCTTGCCCTCATCGGACTCGGTATTCAGCTTCAGGCCATCCATAAGACCCTTCAAATAGGCGGATCTCTCAGAGATAGTCATAAATAAATCCTCCTGTAAAATTCAGTAGAATTACCGCGATTAAGCCTTGGAACGACCCAGGTACTCACCGGTACGGGTGTCAATCTGAATCTTATCGCCCTCGTTGATGAACAGAGGCACCTTGACCTCAGCACCGGTCTCAACAGTGGCAGGCTTAGTAACATTGGTGGCAGTGTTGCCGGCAAAACCGGGCTCGGTCTTGGTGACAACCAGGTCAGCAAAGTTGGGAGCCTCAACGCCAAAAACATTGCCCTTGTAGCTCATGATAACGCAGGTATCGTTCTCCTTGACGAACTTAAAGGAATCGTCCAGAACACTGCCGTCAATGGGCTCGAGCTCATAGGTCTCACCATCCATGAAGTAGTACAGGTTGCCATCATTGTAGGAGTACTCCATCTTCTTGCGCTCAATGTAAGCGGTGGGGTACTTCGCAGTGGGGTTGAAGCTGGTCTCGGTGACACCGCCGGTGATAACATTCTTCATCTTAACACGGACGAATGCAGCACCCTTGCCGGGCTTAACATGCTGGAACTCGATGACCTGCATGACCTTGCCATCCATTTCAAAGGTAACGCCGTTTCTAAATTCGCTTGCAGAAATCATATTTATATCCTCCTGTAGATACCCTCGAGCGAGGGCGCTGTTTACAAAATTTAGCTAATTTATTCTATCTTATTTTTCTTTATTTTGCAAGGGTTTTTTAAAGAATAATCAATTCTTTCGGAATATTCGTGATGTCTTCACACCCTGCGGCCGTCACGATGGTCACATCTTCGATTCTGACGCCGAATTTTCCGGGCAGATAGATTCCGGGTTCTGCGGAAATCACCGCACCAACAGGCATAGGCTCGGTATTAGACATATTGGCATTAGGTGATTCATGTATCTCAAGGCCAAGACTGTGACCATAGCTGTGGCCAAAATACTCGCCGTAACCGGCATCTGCAATTACTTTGCGCGCAGCAGCATCGATTGCCTGCCCTGTCACACCGGCTTTTGTTGCAGCAATTCCCGCAAGTTGGGCATTCAAAACAGTATTATAAACCTGCTTCATTTCCTCCGTTGCATACCCAACGGCAACTGTTCTTGTCGTGTCGGAGCAATATCCCATGTAAAGAACGCCAAAATCCATTGTCAAGAAATCACCGGCCTGAATTTTTCGCTCCCCTGCTACACCGTGTGGCATGCTGCTGTTCGGGCCGGATACAACGATGGGGTCAAAAGAAAGACCATGTGCTCCATTCTTGTACATACAGTAGATTAACTCTGCCTGTACTTCAAGCTCCGTCATTCCCTCGTGGATGCGGGGCAGCACCTCGGCAAATGCCCGATCAGCAATCTTCTGAGCAGCAAGCAGACGGTCAATCTCATAGCCTTCTTTGACAGCTCGGAATGCATAAATTTTTTCATTATACGGAACCAGCTTCGCGTTCAATCCCGCAGCGAATTTGTTATACTCCTCAACGGTCAAATAAGCTTCCTCAAAGCCGAGGGCTGTAATGCCGAATTCTTCGATAGCTTCATTGAGCCGTGCCACATAATCCCGCCCACGGCGAACATCCTGGACATCAAAACCTTTCAGATTCTTCTGAGCAGACTCTATATAACGGCTGTCCGTAAAATACCTGCATCCATTCTTGGAAACGATTGCAACACCTTCGGCAATGTCGAACTCAGCTCCGTAATGGCGGCTGTATCGGGAGGTCAGCAGCAGACCGTCAACATCTTCATTCAAAACAGAAAGGTACTTTTCAAGATTTTTCATACAATAATTCTCCTTTTTCTTGCTGCAAAAATAAAGGGTATTTCAAGGATATGGCGCAATTTAAACCATATTGTATGGTTGTGAATTGCCTTAACCAAAATAGAGGACACTCCGGCTAAATTACCGGCTATGGTATCGGTAAAAATCTGATCTCCAACAATTGCCGATTCATCGGGCGCAAAGCCAAATCGTGCCATACAGGCATTGAGTCCCTTGGGGCTGGGCTTATGGGCGCGCATGATGTAATCTAAGCGGTATTTATCGCAAAATCCCACAAGGCGCTCACTTTTCGTATTGGAAACAATGGCAATTTTCACCTTGGATGCATTCATTTTTTCAAGCCAAGCTTTTACTTCCGGTGTCGGATCATCGACAATATACGGGACTATGGTATTATCAAAATCCATCATAAGCAGACGAATCCCATGTGAAAGTAAAAAATCCTCCGTAAGATCTGTAAGCTTTGGCGCAAGATAACGAGGTAAAAAAGAGAGAGACATAATGCACATCCAATCTGCATATAATCCTGAAATGACTGATGTGTAAATTATAGCATGAAAGGACGGTTTTGTCCATGGATATACCACTTTATCTTGCTATGACTTCCGATGATATCATGAAAAAATCAACGCTCCCACCTAAAATTGCATGGATGAGTGTCCGATTTGACAAAGAGGGAGACGGCCTTATCAACTTCCCTGCTGAGAAATATGATAGCTGCATTTTGATATTGGATGACTATAATCCATACACCCGACACGACCACAAAAAAATATGTCAGCAACTTCAAGAACACATAAGCACCCGAAAATACGATGGAATACTTCTTGATTTTCAGCAGCCAAAAGATTCCGGTCTATGTACGCTTGTCAGGCAGCTTGAGCGAGAGCTACCCATCAAGGTGGGGGTTACACCAAGCTACAGCACGAATGAGTCCATCGTTTTTTTGCCGCCTCTTCCCCCTGCTGTTTCAGTCGAAAGTTATCTCAAACCATGGAGTAGTCACGAAATATGGCTGGATTTGACAACACAGGGATATTCTCTGTGTGTTACCTCTGCCGGTGTAGGGGAATGCACGAAAAAGCATGAATCAATCCCCTTTTACAATGAAAAACTATGCACACATTATGTTTCCGAAGTTAGTTCCGAGAGTATTATTTTTTCGCTTCAGCGCACAGCTGATGATTGTATGACCATACTGCGTAAAGCAAATGCATTCAATGTCCGTGCGGCATTTTCCTTATATCACGAATTGGGAAAATAAAAACCGCCCCGATAAATCGAGGCGGTTACTTGAGCAAAACCAAGAGGGATATTAGTAGAACTTTCTCTTGTTCTTACGAGCGGCTTCAGACTTCTGCTTACGCTTCAGGCTGGGGCTGACGTAATGCTCGCGCTTCTTAACTTCAGCAATGACGCCCTCCTTAGCACAGCTACGCTTGAAACGACGCAGAGCGCTCTCCAGAGACTCATTTTCCTTAACGCGAATTTCAGACATTGTTTTCCCTCCCTCCGATACATCCGGCTAAATCCAGGATGCTTTCAGGACCTTACGGCTTGTATATTATATAGTTTCTTTCCCTAATTGTCAAGGAAGAAAGCTATATTTTTTGCTTATCCGCCAAATTATTTTACGATCAGATTGACAAGCTTATTCTTTACAACAATTGTTTTCACAATACTGCCGCCCTGCTTCTCCAAGAACTTGGCAATCTTCTCGTCCGCTTTCACAAGGGCAATGACCTCTTCATCGGGCAAATCGGCGGACATATTGACGGTTCCGCGCATCTTGCCGTTGACCTGAACTGCCAAGGTAATCTCGCTGTCTCTGCACTTGTCCTCGGAGTAAACAGGCCATGCGCTCACAGAGCAAATACCTTCAAAGCCCTTCATCTCCCACAGCTCATCACAAATATGGGGTGCAAAGGGGGACAGCATTGCAAGGAAGGTCTTCAGCTCTGCACGGTTGCAGCCCTTATCTGCAAACTGATTCATAAGAGTCATCAGAGCGGCAATTGCAGTGTTGGGCTTCAAGGTATCGATATCCTCGGTTACCTTCTTAATGGTCTTGTGCATGGCAGCCATATTGGCATGGCTGTACTCGGTCTCACTGTCGGTGACACCTTCCGCCATATTCCACACGCGGTCAAGGAAACGCTTGCAGCCCTTGACGGCCTTGGGAGACCATGTTGCGGCTTTCTCAAAATCACCGATGAACATGACATACATACGCATGGTATCAGCGCCGTACTCACGAATAACATCATCGGGGTTAACAACATTGCCCAAGCTCTTGGACATCTTAACAGCAGGACGAAGTGCATCAGAGCCATACTTCTCAATCATGGCCTGCTTGTCCTCTTCCTTGTCGAAGTTACCGACATAGTGAGGATTCTCGCCCAGAATCATGCCATGAGAGGTGCGCTTTGCATAAGGCTCCTTGGTAGGCACAACGCCGATATCGTACAGGAACTTATGCCAGAAACGAGAATACAGCAGATGCAGAGTCGTGTGCTCCATGCCGCCGTTGTACCAGTCGATGGGGCTCCAATAATTCAAAGCTTCCTTGGATGCCAAGGCTTCGTCATTATGGGGATCCATATAGCGCAGGAAGTACCAGCTGGAACCTGCCCACTGGGGCATGGTATCAGTCTCGCGCTTTGCAGCGCCGCCGCAGCAGGGGCATGTGGTATTTACCCAGTCGGTAATGGCAGACAGAGGGCTTTCACCATCGTCGGTAGGCTCATAGCTGTCTACATCCGGCAGCAGCAGAGGTAATTCACTCTCAGGCAGAGGAACCGTACCGCATTTCTCACAATGGACGATAGGAATCGGCTCACCCCAGTAGCGCTGGCGGGAGAACACCCAGTCACGAAGCTTGAAATTGGTCTTTGCTTCGCCGATTCCTTTCTCGGACAGCCACTTGATAATTGCCGGAATGGCCTCCTTGACAGTCAGGCCGTTCAAAAACGCGGAATTAACCAGAACTCCCGTGTCATCCTTCAGAGTAAATGCAGCCTCCTGAACATTTCCGCCGGCCACTACCTCGATAATTTCACAGCCAAATGCTTTGGCAAAATCCCAGTCGCGATCATCATGGGCAGGCACTGCCATGATTGCACCGGTACCATAGGTAGACAGGACATAATCGGAAATAAAAATGGGAATCTGCTTGCCGTTTACAGGGTTGATGCCCATGACACCGTCCAGCTTCACACCGGTCTTTTCCTTGTTAAGCTCCGTGCGCTCCAAGTCGGATTTTGCAGCGGCAAGTGCCTGATAGGCCTTGACCTCATCGGCATTACCCAGCTTATCCATCCACTTGGAAATCAGCGCATGCTCGGGAGACAGCACCATGTAGGTCACGCCGAAGAGGGTATCGGGACGAGTGGTATACACCACAATTTCATCATCCAGTGTGGACTTAAACTTAACCTCTGCACCATGGCTGCGGCCAATCCAGTTGGTCTGCTGAGCCTTGACGCGGTCAATATAATCCAAATCTTCCAGATCATCAATCAGACGATCTGCATACTTCGTGATGCGCAGCATCCACTGGCTCTTCTCCTTGCGGATAACTGGACTGCCGCAGCGCTCACAAACGCCCTCCACAACTTCCTCATTTGCCAGAACACACTTGCAGCTGGTGCACCAGTTCACAGGCATCTTAGCCTTATAGGCAAGGCCGTTCTTATAAAGCTGCAGAAAAATCCACTGCGTCCACTTGAAATACTTGGGATCCGTGGTGTTAATCTCTCTGTCCCAGTCGAAGCTATAGCCCAGCGCTTTCAGCTGACGGCGGAAGTTCTTGATATTGTTCTCGGTGACAATGCGGGGGTGAATATGATTCTTGATAGCATAGTTCTCCGTAGGCAGGCCAAAAGCATCATAGCCCATGGGGAATAGTACATTCATACCGCTCATGCGCTTCTTACGCGCGATGATGTCCATTGCAGTGTAAGGACGAGGATGGCCTACATGCAATCCTGCGCCGCTGGGATAAGGAAATTCAACAAGGGCAAAGAATTTTTCCTTATCGCTGCCGTTGCTGGCAGCGTAAAGCTTCTTCTCTTCCCAGATATCCTGCCATTTCTGCTCAATGCGTGCATATTCGTAATTCATTGAAGACACCTCTATTTACATGGACTGTTCCATGATGATATTACTCAGATCAATTTTCTCGGCATCCGCCCAGAGTCTTTCAAGACTATAGAATTCACGCGCCTCCGGAGTGAACACATGGACAACCAAGGAGCCAAAGTCCAGAAGCTCCCAGCTGTTGCCGCGATGTCCTTCACGCCCCAGCATGGGCTCTCCAAGCTGTTCCAGTGTGTATTCCGCGTAATCGCACAGAGTCTTGACATGGGTATTGGAGGTGCCGGTGCAAATCAGGAAATAGTCAGCAATGGAACTGACTTTATCCAGCTTTAAAAGCTGAATATCCAAACCCTTCTTCTGGTCGAGAGCTTTCGTAACTTCATAAGCAACTTCTTTTGGTGTAAGCATATTTCTATCCTTTCAAGAGAAATCAACGATTCAAGTATTCAAGTGCTTCGCGGGATTCCGGACTCACTTCACTTCCCTGATTATGAAGATGCTCCAATGTCATCTCAAGTCCAAGTCGAAGTGCAGCAGTCAAATCTGTGAAAGCTAGTTCACGGAGCTTCTCAACACCGGGGAAATCTCGATTTGGCTCCATATAATCCGCTATATAAATGATTTTCTCCAATTCATTCATATCAGCCTTTCCGGTCGTATGGCAGCAGATTGCATCTACAATCGCTTTGTTCTCTCCAAAAATGCGTTCGGCCACAAGGCTGCCCGTCAAGGCATGGAGTGTTTTCGGATATCTACGGGAAAAATCGGATAAAATTTTACCATAGGCATCGCACAAAGTCAATTGCAGCGGACCATCCAATGCCTTTGTAATGTCGTGCAAAAGGCCTGCCCTTGCTGCATCTGTGGGGTTAACACCCCAGTGAATAGCCATTTTCTCAGCCGTATCGCGTACACCGAGAACATGCTTCACTCTGTTCGGATTCAGCAGCCGCACAACAATCGGCTCCAACTCTTCCATAGGAAGATTTTTCCAATCTTTCACGGAATCATACAGATTTTGTCCGACAATATATGCATCTACCTCCCCTGTCAGGAATTCTTCTGCGGCACCAAAAGCAACCAAACGCCGAACCTGAGTGGAGGAAATCAGATTGACGGGATTTTCCAGAACGCTCACTTTTGCATCAAAATCTTGAAGCTTCTGAATCTGCGATGCAATGCTTTCCTTTTCCTTTGCAAGTCCTCGATGAAAAACAACAAATGTGACCATATTACAAATATAGTCAATATTTCGCCATTTTTCCGTTGTGCAAAAAATGTCGGAGCCGGTCAAAAGAAATATCTCACTATCCGGATAATGGGACTTCACCGACAAAACCGTGTCATCAGTATAGGTTGCACCGCCGCGTACTATATCCCAATCCTGGACCTCCATATCCGGCTGTCCACTGACGGCAAGGCGGGTCATTTCAAGGCGATACACCGGAGCTGAAGCGGAAAGAACATCCGTCTTTCCGGGGCTGCGATTGCAGGGAAGCCAAATGATCTTATCCAAATGCAGCGAGCGCATTGCATACTTGGCAGCTTCAACATGTCCAACATGAGGCGGGTCGAATGTCCCGCCAAAAACACCGATTCTTTCCATCTATTCCATCTCCCAAAGTAAAAATTAGGAAGAGGGCATTAGTCCTTTTCTCTTAACTGTCTTTCACGATCCCGCTCAATGGAGCGGTTGATTGCCTGTTCACGGAAATACTGATTTCTCTGTTCCCGTACAGCTTTTGCAGCCTGACGGCGAGCACGGATTCCCTTGCGAACCGGGTCGGACTTACTGACCGGAGTGGCTTTGCGGTGTGCTCGGCCGGTGGCATTACGCTGCTCCTGACATTTCTCACTGAAACGGTAAATCACGAATTTGGAGCCCAAGCAGGCAATGCCGTCCGCACCCGTAGCCTCGCAAATTGCGTCACTTACCTCGCGGGGAGACATCAAAGCTCCCTCCAGGACCTTGCCTTTTACAAGCTCACGCGCAGTCAGCAGATTTTCGGCCTCCGCAACAACCGCTTCCGTCACACCGCTCTTACCGACCATCAAGGTAGTTTCCAGAGCGTTGGATTTTGCACGCAGCTCACTGCGTTCCTTACTGCTCAGCATAACCTGCCTCCTTGAGTTTTTCATAGAGTACTCTCAGTGCTCTTGCACGGTGCGAGATACTGTTCTTCTCCTCCGGAGTAGCCTGTCCCAAACTCTTGCCAAGTTCTGGAGAAAAGAAGACAGGGTCATAGCCAAATCCGCCCTCACCGTCTACCGAACGCAGGAGTTCTCCGTGTACCTCTCCCCTGGCCTGAATACAGGAGCCATCCGGATTGACAAGGGTAATCACACACACAAACTTTGCCTGACGCTGGCCATCGGGAATGCTTTCCGCATTTTTCAGCAGAAGATTTACCCTGCCACGGTCATCCAGTGTATCATCAAATCCATAACGAGCGGAATAGATTCCGGGTTCCCCATTCAGGGCATCTACCGCAATTCCGGAATCGTCTGCAAGTGCGGGCAATCCTGTTGCCTGCATGACGGCATTGGCTTTCAGAAAAGAATTTTCCTCAAATGTCGTACCGGTCTCTTCCACATCAATATCCACACCAAGCTCAGACTGGAGAACAAGCTCCATGTCAAACTTCTTTGTAATCTGGCTGATTTCCACCAGCTTATGCTTGTTTTTGCTTGCTAATACTACTTTCATTTCTTCTCCTCAAACAGAGCTTCCACGAAGCTCTTGGGTTCAAATGCCATCAGGTCTTCCGCTTTCTCTCCAACGCCCACAAACTTTACGGGAATCTGCAAAGCATCGGCAACCGCAATCACAATACCACCCTTGGCCGTGCCATCCAGCTTCGTAATTGCCACAGAGGTCACTCCGGCAATTTCCTTAAACGCCTTTGCCTGAATCAAACCGTTCTGCCCTGTAGTTCCATCCAAGACAAGCAGAACTTCTTTGGCTGCATCCGGCAGCTCACGGTCAACAATGCGGGTTATCTTATTAAGCTCATTCATAAGATTGGTCTTATTGTGAAGGCGTCCCGCGGTGTCGATGATGACAACGTCCACATTACGGGCTTTTGCAGCCTGCAGGCCGTCAAAAGCAACACTGGCAGGGTCAGCACCCTCATGCTGGCGAACAATGTCGGCACCGCTTCTGCCCGCCCAGATTTCAAGCTGATCGGCAGCAGCCGCACGGAAGGTATCAGCAGCGACCAAAAGCACCTTTTTCCCGGAATCGCTGAGCTGCTTGGAAATCTTGCCGATGGTGGTGGTTTTTCCGACACCGTTAACACCGATGACAAGAATCACACTGGGCTTTGTGGAAAGATTCAAAGCAGGATCCCCGATGTCAACCATGTCGGCCAGGATATCACACAGAGCCGCTCTGGCATCCTTTGCCAGGCAGATATGCCTGGATGCAATCACCTTTCTTAAACGCGCAGTTGCTTTGACCGCCGTTTCCACGCCCAAATCCGCGAGAATCAGACTTTCTTCCACATCATCATAGAAGCTGTCATCAATCTCATAATTTTCGGTAAAAATCTCATTAAATGTGCCGCCAATCGCATCTCTGGTCTTGGTAAGACCCTCTTTAATTTTTTCAAAAAAGCCCATTGTATACTCCTTTTTCGGTTACTGCGCAATGCCAAGCGCCTGCTCCATCTGGTTTAAATCCAGCCGCAGCAGCTTACTGACCCCCTGCTCTTGCATGGTGACACCGTAAAGAACATCGGAAGCCTCCATTGTTCCTCGGCGGTGGGTGATGACAATAAACTGGGTATCTTTCAGGTTGTGCAAATATCCGGCAAATCGGTCAACATTTCTGTCATCCAAAGCTGCGTCAATCTCGTCAAGCAAGCAGAACGGCGTGGGACGAACCTTCAGGATTGCGAAGTACAACGCTGTTGCCACAAATGCTTTCTCACCGCCGGAGAGGAGCGTTATCGTTTTTACCTGCTTTCCGGGGGGCTGCACACGAATTTCAATTCCGCAGGTCAAGGGATTCTCAGGGTCTTCCAGAACAAGCTGTCCCTTACCACCGCCGAACATCTCCTCAAATACTTTTCCGAAATAATGGTCAATCTTTGCAAACTCAGTCACAAAAATTGTCGTCATTTCTTTCGTGATTTCTTTGATAATATTCTCAAGCTCCTGCTTGGAATTCAGCACATCATCACGCTGGCCGACCAAATAGCTATAACGTTCATTCACACGAGCATACTCTTCAATGGCACCTAGATTCGGCGTGCCGAGCGCAGAAATCTTGCGCTTCAACTCACCTATCTGGCGATTACCTGCGCTGATGGATTCAATTTCACCGCGCAGAGGCTCTGCCGTGCCGGGTGTCAGGCCGTAGGAGTCCCAAAGCTTGTCGATAATCTGTTTTTCCTCCATGGAGGTTGCAAGCTTTTTCTGCTCCAGAAGTGCACAGGAACGCTCCATGGTAAGAATATCCTTGTTCTTTTCCTGTGCATCCCGCTCCGCTTTGGTCTTGGCGGCCTCTGCCTCCGCACGAAGCGCAAGAACATCTCGAACCTGCTGCTCCATGCCCGCAGTCATGTCCGCATTTTCACTCTGTCGCTGCTTGAGGTCTTCAATTTCTTTCTCAATCCGAACAGAATCTGCCTGAATGGATTCAATCAAAGCCTCTTTCTTGGAGCGGTCACCCGCCATATCCGACTGTAGCGACTTCAAATCTGCTACATGGGTCAAAACAGTGCCCCGTTCAGCTTCCAGCGCCGCTTCTTCAGTTCTGCAATCGGCAATCTTTTGCGTAATGTCCGTTGAGGCGGCAGTGGCATCGCTCTGACTTCCTTCGAGAGTAGTCAGTTCAGAACGAATTTGAATCAAGTCGCGGGTATATAGAGAAACTTTCGCTTTCTGTGCGGCAAGACGCTCGCGGTCTGAGGCCACACGCAGCTTTAGTGCATCCCGCTCTGTAACTGCTGCACTTTGTGCTTCGGAAATTGCCTGAAGAATAATCTCATGCTGCTTGACCTGCCCTTCCAAGCGAAGGACCTGATCTTCGGCTTCACGGAGCTGGTCCTGAGCCGCTGTAATCTGGAATGCAACCTGATCGTAAAGTCGGCGTGCTTCCTGAACGGCAGCCTGTGCAGCAAAGACATCAGTCTCCAAGCGACTCGCTTGATTTTCCAGCTTTTCAAGCTCATTTGTGCGGGAGAGAATACCCGCCTCCCTGTTCACGGAGCCGCCGGTCATGGAACCTCCGGGATTCATAACCTGACCGTCCAGTGTGACAATCTTGAATCGCCGACTGTACTTCTGGCTCATGGAAATGGCAGCATCCAAATCCGTAACAATCACGGTTCTTCCAAGGAAGTTTTCCACGACTTCACGGTAAGCATTGTCGCACTTCACAAGTTTGGAAGCAATGCCGACAAATCCGCGGCAGGATTCGAGTCCCGATTCCTGCAAATCCCGTCCTCTTGTTGTATTTAGAGGAATAAATGTTGCGCGGCCTTTGTCCGTTCTTTTCAGGAAAGAAATAGCCGCCTTACCATCGGCTTCTGTGCTGACAACAACCTGCTGCATAGCAGCACCGAGGGCAATCTCTATGGCAAGGGTATAGTTGTCTTCCGTACGAATCAGGCGAGAAACAGGGCCGTGAATATTGCGCAGTGCGCCACGCTCTGCCTCCTGCATGACTGCTTTGACAGACTTCTGATAACTGTCATAATCCCGCTCCATTGCACGGAATGCGCGGAGCTTGGCATTAACAGAATCAAACTTTGATGTAAGTTCACGCAGCCCACTTTCAGCCGTTTCTTTATTCTTTTGCCTGCTCTTCTGACGCAGAGTATAACCGCCAATGGTATTGTTCGCGGCAACAACCTGCTCCTGCGCTTCTTTCAAAAGGCTGCGGCTATTTGCAAGGGCGTTCTCCGCCTCTTCTTTTCTCGCATCCCCGGAGGTAATGTCCAAATTAAGCTGTTCAAACCGGGATGCATACAACTCAACGCTTTCTTCCAAAGCGCGGATATCTGCCTGAGAACCTGCAAGCTCCGCAGACAAGATGCTCTCCTTACCGCGAAGTTCCAAATATTGACGGGTCAGGCCCTGCGCATTGGCAGTCATTGCAGATAACTCCAGCTGCAAATCGGAAATCTCGGTTTTCTTCTCAGAAAGTGCCGAGTCAATTTCCGACACACGCTCCATCGTCTGCTCAATTTGCACTGCAATGCCGCCGGAGCGGTTGTCCTGACTTTGCAGTTCCTCCTCAATGCGGGCAATATTCTCCTCATTGTTCGTCAGGTTGCCGCGCAGGACTGCCATCTGTCCTTCCAACTGCTGGTGGGTACTCTGATACATAGAAGCCTTCAGGCGCACGGACTCAAGCTGCGCATCCTTCTCATGCAATGCTTCACCCAGAGATTCTGCAAGTCGGTATAGACTGTCCAAATCATCATGCGCCTGCTGAAGCACAAAGGAAGCCGAGGCATAGTCCTCCTCTGCCTTCTGCGTGCGCTCACTCAGAGATGCAAGGGTATCCAGCCAGACGGCAACCTCCACACCCTGCAAAGTTTCTTTCAATGATAAATACTTCTTGGCCTTCTCAGACTGCTCTTTCAGCGGCTCAATCTGAAGCTCCAATTCGGAAACCTTGTCACCGATACGCATCAGATTATCTTCCGTCTGCGCAAGCTTACGCTCGGTTTCCTCCTTGCGGTGGCGATACTTGGAAATACCGGCGGCTTCCTCGAATATTTCACGGCGATCTCCGCTTTTAAGCGCCAGGATTTCATCAATTCTGCCCTGACCGATATTCGAGTATCCCTCTTTACCAAGGCCGGTATCCATGAAAAGCTCATTGATATCGCGCAGTCGTGCCGACTGGCGATTGATATAGTATTCACCGTCGCCGCTTCGGTAGTAACGGCGGGTGACACTTATTTCATCTGCATCATAGTTCAGGGCACGATCTGTATTATCCAATGTCAGGGTTGCTTCAGCAAAACCAACTGCCGCACGCTTCTGGGTACCACCGAAGATAACATCCTCCATCTTGGCACCACGCAATGTTTTGCTGGACTGCTCGCCAAGCACCCACAGAATAGCATCGGAAATATTTGATTTTCCGGAGCCATTCGGACCGACAATTGCGGTAATATCATCGCCGAATCGAATGAGTGTCTTATCCGGGAAGGACTTGAAGCCCTGTAATTCCAATGATTTTAAATACACAGCCAAACCTCATAATCAAAAAATGAATCAGTTTATTATACCGAAATATCGCCTAAAATGCAAGAATTTCTTTCTATCACATAGTAAAAAGCGATGCCGGAAAGCATCGCTTTTTACATATAGAAAAATATGTCATGTAACCAATCATAAGCAGTGTTTCAGATACTAAGGATTCCCAGTTAATCACTAAAAGAATTTACAAATAATTTTTGCAAAAATATTCCGCACCGAGTAATAGTTACAGAACAAATCAACCGTGTCATACCGACTTGTACGGCTGTAGGTATGAGTTCCTCTTATTTCATATTTTCCTACCGGCAAATCAAATTCCATCTCATACGCTTCTACTGTCTGAATCAGCTCATCCTGATAGCCACCGTCATCAGCAAGATTCTTCGAATCATACATGGGAATGCGTCGAATTGAAGTCCAATCATAGGCAGACGCTCCCATTTTATAAATCAGCAGAGAATTATCCTTATTGCTTTCCGGAATTAAATAGTATTCTCCATCGAAGGGAAACACCAAAGGAAAGGACAGATGAAATGCCTCTGAAATCACCCTTTTCGGTCGAAAACAACAGATTTCCCCCGCTCTTTGTCTGCACTTCAAACGCTGCAAGAAAACCGTTTTTCAAAAAACAATCATATTGTTCTGCAAACAGGTAAGCTCTGCCATTGAGTTCATACACACTGGGATTTGCATACCAGTATCGAACAGACGGAGGAACACATACGGTATACCGAACATCATTGGAGTCTGCACTGCGCAGGGCAATTGCATAGACATTATCCGTAAGATTCTGACAAAAAAAAAATGAAGCATAAATGCAGTACGCCTAACCTAGATTACAGTTTTTCTGTTAGCGAAAATCCTTATCGCATATACTCCGTGCCAGTTCTCGCATATTAACGGACTTCATACCATAACGATCATTCAGTTCGCAATAATACGACATGATATCCTCCAGCTGCGCAAGCAACTTTTCCGTACGGTCACCCAGATTATGGGGGTGCCACCACAGGTGGTAGGATAGTCCATGCTTCGCTGCATACAGCATCTGTTTTTTTATCCGTCTTACTTTCAGCCATTCCAGGAAGAATAGGGGTCTAAAATAATACCGAAACTGACGATTTCCAACTGTTCTCACAATTCCGTCCACAACACCCGGCTGCGGTCCGGAATAGCCGGTTAGCGGGAAATAAACATCCAAAAGGATTAATGCCCTTCGCAAAGGACGAAAATGGATTAAATTATGAATCCAGTCATCTGCCTCATCCCGAAAGACTTTGTAACCAAGTTTTTTTAAAACCTGAACATGCCCATCCGTAGACATATCCCGCGGGAAAACTACAGATTGGATATTGTAACCGTGAAATTTGGCAATTTCCATAGCGGCTGTCATATCTGCCTCAAACTGTTCCGTAGTCTGCCCGGGTTCACGGCAGTAATAATGCGAGAAAGTATGGCTTGCAATTTCCTGATTGGGGTGCTTGGAAATCTGTTTAATTACAGACGAAGAATAATAGCATGGCGCATTCTCCTCGCTCTCGCCGGCATTTCCAAGGAAACGATAGGTATCACAGGTTCTGTCAAAATATGTCGGGCGAAGAATTTCCGGTGGGAGAAATCTTTCAAGCTCCGACCGATTTTCAGCAAACTGGAAACCGACTGTCGCCCATGTGGCGTGGATTCCATATCTGTCAAAAAGCTCCAAAAGCTTCGGTATAGCCGCTCTGCCATTCAGAACATTTTGACAGTAGGACTCAAAACTTGCTGTGCCGGCCATTCCCCAAAAAAGTTCAAAATCCAGAGATACTACAAATGTGGGGGTCATCTTCCAGCCTCAACTTCTTCCATATAAATCTTTTCAACGCTCTCCAAAACAGGCTCCAATCCAAACATCCGTACTTTCTTCTGCGCAGCTTTTCCCAGTTCCGTGCGCATATCGGGTGCATCATATAAACATAAAATACTGTCAGCCAATCCACGCGGTGTAAGCAGAGAATAGATCCCTTCGACGCCATCCGAAATTAGGTCTATGTTGCCGCGAATCGCTCCGACGATTGCAGGCAAGCCACTGGTCATAGCTTCCATAAGCGCAAGAGAAAGGCCTTCCCGGAAAGAAGGGAAAATAAACGCATCTGCAGCCCCGTACAGTTCATTGACATCCGTACGATATCCCAGGAAAGACACCCTATTCTCCAGACCGAGGCGCTTCACCTTATCCTGCAGTTCCATCATACACTCTCCTCTGCCGGCAGATACGAACCGGATATGAGGGTTTTGCAGGAGTGCCAGCGCATCCAGAATCATGGAATGGTTTTTATTGCGTGTCAGTTCCGCCACAGAAAGGAGCATAAAATCGTCTTTGCTGAAGCCAAGTTCTTTACGAATCTGCATTCGCCGCTCTTCACTGATTCCAAAGCGTTTAAAATCAACACCGACTCCGGGAATATAAAGTACACGCTTGGCGTGCATGTGCTTTCTGGCGAATTCATAGTCTTCTTTGTTAATTGTAATAAGTACATCTGTCATAAATGCACACACCCATTCGGCCGGGAAATACATCAGCCAGTTTATCAGTGGTGCACCCTTGAAAAAATGAAAACCATGTGCCGTATAGATAATTTTAGTTCCGCTTTTGCGAGCTTTCACAGATGCTAAGCGGGTCAGAACTGCTCCTACCGGAGTGTGGCAATGCACAATATCATAATGTCCCTGTGCAATAAGCTTCTTAAGTGTTTTATAAGCCTGAAGATTATCTTTCTTCAGAGGATTGCGATTAAATGGAATGTTAAAATACTCATCACAATCCGGGATCAACAAATCAGCAGGATTTTCGTAATCGTTCTTCCCCGCAACAGCAGTATGCCATCCCTTTTCATGCATCATCTTGATATACGGAAGGTGAAACTGCATTATGTGTGTCTTAACAACAGTTGCGACATAAAGGATTTTTTTCTCAGCCATCAAATCAAAACCTTTCTTTTACGGATTCGCAACAGCTCCCAAATGCCTATGAATGCCCCGATTGACCATCGTGCAAACCAAACTCTGTCCAGCAAAAAAGACACACCAATCATCAAAAAAAATACAAACGCATATTGAAGAATCTTTCCTGTTGTAAACGGATACCATCCGCATCGCATAACAAAAGATGCATAGAACTGGTGAACAACAAATTGAAGCATATGCGAAAGCATAGTCGCAATAACAGCGCCTAGCAATCCCATGGAACGGATAAAAATATAATTCAGCCCGATATTAACCACTGCAGAAACTACTGTTACTACAGAAACCATGCGAACCTTCATATGATAGTGCTCGAAACTAACCGAGAATGTGCATAAAAAATTCAGATAATAGCTTGCAACAAATACCGGAATCAACTTAGTTCCAAGCCAATAATCTTCAGAAGCAAAAATGTGAAATACCTCTTTCGTTAGAAGAACAAAGCCAATCGACAGTACTGTGAAAAGCTCCAGAAAGTTTTTTGCCTTTGCATTCACTGCTTCCGTATTTCCGGACTTCATATCATCGAAAAAAAACGGAACCCAGCTTTTATTAAATGCACCGAAAATAGTAAATATAATTCCGCTGAATGTATACGCAAGTCCATAGATACCACTTGCGGAATCACCAAGATAATCCCTTACCATAACCAGGTCACTATGCCCCAGTACAAGGTAGGAAAGATTCATAAACATTAGCGGGAATACCAACCCAAGAGCAAACCGCCAGTAGGCAAAACTGAAAAAAGTTCTTCCTTTGTAAAGGATGTATCCACAAGCTCCGAGACCTAATACACCATAGGTAATCGCGTTTCCGAGAATCCGCCCGAAATACCGCTGTTCTGCGGGCATGGACAATACAAGCACAAGAGACAATCCGAGGGAAGTCAAAACAATTATCAGTGACGAAAGCATGTTCCGACCGGCCTTCAATTCGTATTGAAGCTTTGTATTCAAAAAGTTCATGCAGAAGGAGCCGAACGACTGTACCATGACCAAAAGAATCAAACCGTAGCTAAGCTTTACAAGCGCTGCAATAGGCTTGATAAATACAAAAATAATAGTAGAAATTAATGCACAGGTAACCAGCGAAAGCATCATCACCGCAGATTGATACCTCTGCTGTTCCTCGTCAGAATATTTCACCTTTGCATAAATAAGCGTTGCATCCGTCTGGAGTGTTGCGATAATTGTCATGGCATTCATCCAGACCGTGTAGGTCGACATGATACCATAGCCGCTTGTGCCAAGCAGACGCGAAAACAAGGGAGATGTAAAGATGGAAATACCCGTTAAAATAAGGGTACTGGCTATATTCAGAATTGTCACTCGGTTTTGTTTGTTCATGAAATCAGGCTCTTTTTAAAAAATGGAAAATAGTTCTCGGAAAACGGTATAAATTGAAAGAAAGCAAGAAATAATCTCTCTTTTGTGAAAATGTAAAATAAGGATACCGCAGGAAAAAGCCAATCTGACTACGAAGTATTGATCGATATTTCCGACATTGCTCTATATACTTTCGACGAACATCTGACGAAGAAATATCAATCATCTGAACCGTCCAGCCTAACGCGCGCACGCGCAAATATTTAGCTGCATTTAAAATTTCGGGATGCACCCTTGCAATAATGGGAACAATCTTCAATGCAGTTTCGGGGAAAAAAAAAGCTTTTTCAGAAAACGCAGTCGTTGTTATACTTCCGGGTCGATGATAATAGTGATAGAACGGGAAACTTCCAAGCGCGCATTGTCCGGCGCGCAGTGCAAGACGATAGGTAACCGGCAAATCCTCGACAATTACATTTTCCGGATAACGAATATCGTCAAACAGTGACCGCGCATACAGTTTATCCCACGCTGCGCTGTCGAGATTATGCCAGTGAAAGATTCGAGAAACCATCTCTTCACCGGAAATCACTTCTTCTACTTCCGGGCAAAGACCAATCGTTTCTAAACCGGTTGCACCATCCACATCATAGCGACCCGCGCAAACAAAGGCAACCCGATATTTATGAGCCAGTGCAAGGAGCTTCTCATAACAATCGGTATCCACCCAGTCATCACTATCCACAAATGTGATGAATTCCCCGATGGCGATATCAATTCCGGCATTTCGGGCGGAGCTGAGCCCACCGTTAGATTTATGAATTACTCTGATTCGGGAATCCTCACGCGCGTATTTTTCACAAATTTCACCACACCTGTCAGGACTTCCGTCATCTACCAGAATGATTTCAAGATTTGTATAGGTCTGATGAAGCAAAGAGTCTACACAACGGGGCAGAAATTGCTCGACCTTATAGACCGGCACAATTACACTGATTAAAGGTTTTTCTTCCATGATTTTCATTCAGCATGCTGATGCAATCTGTGCGTAGACTGCAAGCAAATCTTTCAAATTTTTTTCCGGGTTATGGGTAATGCGTGCATGTTTCGTAGCCAATGCCCCGAGCTGCTCAGCTTCATCCTGCATGGCAAATATCTTCATGATTGACTTTGCAAGCTCCGAAGAATCACGGATAATGATTCCCTCCTCAGGAGTAATCATCGTAGATACTCCACCCACATCGGAGGCCACACAGGGTACACCCAATAGCATGGCTTCCCCCAATGAGTTGGGGGAATTTTCGATAACCGATGGAAGTACAAAAACATTTGCACAGAGCATTTGCTTTTTCATTCCCTCTTCGGTGAGATGTCCGGTAAAAAACACTTTATTTTTCAGTCGCAGCCTATTCGTAAGTCTTATCATGTACCATTGATAGGCTTGTATACGAAGTAAATCCTTCAGATTCTTAGGATAATATCCACCACCGGGTACTGTAACAGTCGCATCCGGGTACTGTTTAACAATCTCCGCAAGTGCTTCAATCAGGAAATGAAATCCTTTAATAGGATAGGCGCAGCTGGAGGAGAAAATGGAATGCTTCTGACATGAAGCATACTCCCACGAGTCAGAATAAAATGAATTGCGAAGTGTTTCATTACAGAAATGATAAATTCTATCCGGGTTAATCTTTTCAGTCCAATCATAATCCCAGTGAGTTCTGCCGATTACATGACGAACCTTTGAGAGCGCTTTTAATTCAAGCTCCCCCCGCAATGAAAAAACCTTTTTCTGTTCTGAAATACCATCATGCCGAAGCAAATCTCGAACTGTCTGAAAACGAACAACCCTCTGCGGAAGCCCTGCTTCATAGGAAGATGCACACACACTGATTAACCCCTGTATGCTCACTACTACACGCCCCAGCAAGCCCATATTCTCAGCAGCATTCACCATCGCAAGGGTATGACCGTATTCCGTACCCCAGATATGAATTACATCCGGACAAAATGATGCCAAAACATCCGCAAACTGTGCTTGAAGCTCAGGATAATACTGTTGCGGTTTTTCCTCCTCAAAAACAGAATACGCAAGGCAATCTGACACTTTTCCTGATCTATTTGTATTCCCGCGACAAAGAACGACAATATCCATCTCCGGCACATTCATCAAATCCGAGAGTACATGATTAAGCCACAAACCGGAACCGGAATCATTCTGTCCCATTGCAACACGGACACACCCCGGAACCATATTGCACAGAATCAAAAGTTTCATTTTATAACCTCATATTTTACCGTATTGCTCATACAAAAGGCATCTAACAAATCTCATTTAATAAATCAATTATTTTTTTTGCCTGAACATAATTATTCTTATTCTTCAAAACAAAAGCTCTTGCCACTTCACCCATAGAAAAAAGCTTTTCATCGCTGTGACAAAGAACTGAACGCAAAGCATTTGCAAGTCCTTCAGGTGTCTCAACCTCGATAATATTCAGATACGAATGGTATTCACCGGGCATTCCGGGAAGGTCAGTCGTGAGAACAGGCGTCCCGGAAGCCATATACTCCATCGTCTTAGACGGGAAAGAATATTTCACAAATTCTTCGTGAGTGGGTCGAGGGTTAATCAAAAGCGTGGCTTCCATCTCCTTCTGTACAACCTCACTGCTGAAAAGCATGCCGCCATAATGAACCGAAGGATCAATCCGGGATATTCTTTCTATCTCCGAGACATAATCGCCGGGGCCATAAATATCCAAACGGCAATTCTCGAGAGCGGCAAGACGGAATCCTTCAACAAGGTAATCAAGGCCATACTGCTTGCTGACACCGCCGGCATAAAGGCAAATTCTGGGTTTTGTCTTCTTTTGTAAATCCGGAACAAAACTGCCCATGGACTTATCACAGTGACCTTCCAAAACTACATATGGTTTCCCGCCGGGATTCAGCCGTCCATTCATGGCCTCTGTAAGGAAAACATAATCTGTACACCCGGATATTACCATATTGGCAAGAGCTTTCGATGTTTTTCCGCCGCCGAGCATATCCGGTAAATCCGTGACAATTCCCACACAGCGCACTCTGCGGAGCTTAGAAGCTAACAATGCAGACAATCCTGTCGTGCGATTCAGGCAGTCAATGATAACCGCATCACCTTTACGCAAACGGAAAAGGGTTCTAAAAAAAACACCCACTGCATTGCTTATCTGACGAAGGAGCGGATTACGCCAAGCCGAAATGTAGGTGTAATGTGCACCCCCCTCTTCTTCACTGTGGGGAGATATCACATGCGATGACATCAACGAAGCATTCAGCGGCAATGTTGCAATAACATCAACATCCGCACTTTGGCTAAGTCCCTCAATCAAGAGGCGATGATATTTCTGCGACTGAAAAGCAGGCTTATTTTTGACATTGGAAAACAATTCCCTATACAGCCTGTCAGAGCAGGTTGTCACCGCATAAACAATATGCATAGCACTCTCCTAATTACAGAATTTCCGCGTGCACTTTTGCCATATTTTCGATGGTATATCCGGAAATGGCTTCAAAGGAAGCCTGTCCCATGGCAGACAAATCGTCGGTTAGCATTTTTTCTATGGCATCATGCAAAGCTTTCGCATCATTAACAGGGACAATATAGCCATTCACACCCTCTCGGACAAGCTCAAGCCCTGCAACACAGCGATTGGTCGTAACTATCGGCAAACCGAAAGCCATGGCTTCATTGATGACAAGCCCCCATATATCCTCGCGTGTAGGCAACACAAACAAATCAGAAGCCGTGTAGTATTTTGAAAGTGCTTCTTTCGTTTGAAAGCCTACGAAGTGTACATTTTCAAGACCTAATTGTTCACGAAGGGCAATATACTCTTCACTTGGTTCGCTGCCGATGATGTAAATACCCACACGATTCGGCAGCCCCAAAGCTGCATTCAGTAAAACATCAAAGCCTTTTCTGGGAATGAACTGCCCAATCGACAAAACTACTTTTTCCTCGGACATACCGAGTTCTGTCCGACAATTCTGTTTTTGCAAAGGAGATGGAACAGACTCCGGAAGCTCCGAAGCAAACCAAGATGCAAACGGGTAACACCGAATACGGTCTTCATTTGCTCCATAATGGATTAAGTACTCCGTTGTGGGCTTTCCGCTGCTTAAATAAAGAGAAGCACCACGGATTGCCCATGTCTTCACCATCTTCTGAAGCTTGCCGTCCGCCCGAATCAGGCCGCCGTCTACCTCCATCACATAGGGAATATGCCTGATTTTCAGGTAGGCTAATGCCATAAGCTCTGTTGGATGGGCATATCCGCAAATCACAATTCTGTCATAATCTTTTTTTAGCCATGAAATGATACTTGGACATACAATTCTACTTCCGATTTTTTTCTGCTCAAGCTCCACAAATTTTGCTTTTCCGGAACCTTCCACAAACCATGAGGCATCCCGATGCTTCATCTGCTCTTTTTTCTCTGACAGCAGTACTGTTACATCGGCATACTGCGCAAGACAGTCGAAAAAGGAAACCTTATAGGGTGATGCATATCCGGTCAGGAAAAGATACTTTTTCATATCTCTCCTCCGCGGCACCCAAGGATTTTTTCGCATACGGCCATAATGGGAAAAAGCCATAGGAAAATGTCTGCAATCAAATTTTCCGTATTAAATGCCATTGCCAAAATCAAAGCAAACAGCAAATTGTAAACCACGCACCTATTTCGCTTCCATGTAAGGGTAATCCAAGAACCAATATGCAGCAATGCACCGAATACACCAAACATCGCCATTACGATTGTGGTGGAGCTGGTGTTATTCAAAATGTCCGGATGGTACAGAATTGTGGAAACCTTTTGACCGACAAGCGGAGACTGTAAAAATAATTTTGAATTTACGATAATAGAGCCGAATCGGTCGGTCACCGAATCTCCTCCCATGGAAAACTTGTGCTTCAGCATCCAAATTTCACCCCAAATCGGGCCGTCAATCCAGTGAATAATGTTATAAGCAGCCACCAACACAAGTATGGAGCCGATAGCAATAAATTGACCGTGGCGGGTTTTATACCATCCTTTTTCAAAAAACAGCACGACAACCAATAGAGCCATTTCGACAATGCCGCCATAAGCCAAGGTAGTAAGCATAGTAAGTCCAAGGAGAATATTGATTAGCCAGTAAAAGCCACATTTCTCCCATTCACAGATATCGTTGTGTAAATACAGTGCCAGAATCAGGAAAAACTGGTAGGCACCGGGTTCACGAAAAATTCCAAGGTTGCGCCATTTTAAACTCCCAATATATACAGCAGATACCATATAGTTATAATACGCAGTATTTTGGGCATTCACAATTACCGGCGGCACTGCAATCCCCGCATCCGCAATAAAGCGAAAACAGTAGGTACACAGCAGCGACGCGCACGCGAGCAGACCCATGACAATTACATAAAGTCTGGATAATGTGCGAATATCTACCCAGAAGGTAACCGTCACAGAATACACCAAGGCAAACAACACGCTGAAATACATCATCTGCCAGTCACGCTTTGCAAGCATTGGGAAAAGAAAGATTACCGCAAGAGCTATGACAAACAAAGTGCGTTTATTCGATGCAAGTGATACAAGCCGGCTCCTGTTGCGCCATATTAAAATGGAAAATCCAACGATAAAAAGAAAAATTTGCAAAAGATACGAGGGTAGGAATCCAATCACAATATTGCTGAGCAGGCTGTCTCTGCACAGATACAGCATCGCAAGCAACCATAGCGCCCACACGCAGTTATATGCTTTATTCCCCGTAAGTGTCAAATTGTGCATATATTTTACTCCAAAAAGCTCTTAATTGCTTCTGCAATGTTCTCGGCGCCAACTTCTACGGCAACTCCGCCGAACGATTGTGCAACTTCTTCGCATGCAGTACCACGATATACAATTACCGGCGTACCGCAGCAAGCAGCCTCCAGAACCGTCATACCAAAGGTTTCCTCCACGCTGGGACAGACATATATATCGGATGCTGTATACGCTTGAGCAAGCTCAATTGCAGATGCCGTGCGCGGCAGTCCGAGGATTTTTTCAGGCAGGGATTTGATTTGCTTATCGGTCAGCCCAATCAAGACAATCTGAAATGTCTCGTCCAGAAGCTCCGATAATTCCGCAAAAGTGTGAAGTCCTTTTCTTGGCTCCCAGACATTGGCAACACCCAGAATTACTTTCTTCTCTTCCAGATGATAGTTTTCCCGGAAAGTACCTGAGGTGGGCTTAAAAACCGTGCGGTCAACTTCATTCGGCACAACTTCCACGGGATATCCCCCAAGGAAACTTTCCTGTACACGCTGTTTCAGCCATTCAGACGGAACATGAATAGTTAAATTGGGAATGCCCGTAAACACCTGTTTTTTCTTTCGGAAGTTATCTTTGCTGTTATCCAGAAAAAAGCTGGACGGATAACTGCTCTTCTGCGGGCAATGAAAACACTCTGTCTTCCATTTGTCGCATTTTACATAGTCAAAATACGCGCAGTGACCGGTAAACGCCCAGCAGTCATGCAATGTCCAATGAACTTCTTTACCGCATGTTCTCAGATAGGAAAAAAGCAATTCCACATTCAGGTAATAGCCATGCAAATTGTGCAGCCATATTACATCCGGGGCATATTCTGTAATTGTATGAATCAGTGCGGCGGTTGCGCGCTTAGAATGAAAGCCAGAAGTGTCCGTTATTCTGGCATTCAAGGCATGAAGTCGGATATCCAAGTCAGTGCCGATATGGTAAAGAGAAATGCCATCACAATTTCTTGCCTCGCGGCTATAGGCAATCATGCACTCATGCCCCTCGGACATGAGTTTTCTACATTGCCGGACTACAATTCGGCCTGTACTGCCAAAGCCCGCAACCGAATTGATAAACAAATAGCGCATGGCCGAACCTCCGGATTTAGTATTTACGCCAGACCATTTTGTCCACAACGCCGGTGTAGGACTGAATAATCTTAACCACCTTTGTGGAAACTAACTCCTCTGTATAATCGGGAACAGGAATGCCGATATCGCCGTTTGCATTCATGGATACCGCTGTATCCACTGCCTGCAAAAGATGCTGTTCATCAATACCGGCCAGGATAAAGCAGGCTTTATCCAATGCTTCCGGGCGTTCGGTAGAAGTGCGGATGCAAACTGCCGGAAAGGGATGCCCCACAGAAGTAAAGAAACTGGATTCCTCCGGGAGTGTGCCGGAGTCGGACACCACACAAAAAGCATTCATCTGTAAGCAGTTATAATCATGGAATCCCAAAGGCTCATTGCGAAGCACGCGCTTATCAAGCCGAAATCCGGATTGCTCCAGCCGCTTTTTAGAACGCGGATGGCAGGAATACAAAATCGGCATATCGTACTTCTCGGCCATTTTATTGATTGCGCCGAAAAGGGACAGGAAGTTTTTCTCCGTGTCAATATTCTCTTCACGATGGGCAGAAAGCAGGATATACTTCCCCTTTTCAAGGCCAAGACGCTTATGAACATCAGATGCCTCAATGTCCGACAGATTTTTGTGAAGCACCTCCGCCATGGGGGAGCCGGTAACATACACGCGTTCCTTGGGAAGGCCGCACTCATGCAGGTACTTTCTGGCATGCTCGGAGTATGCCAGATTCACATCGGAAATAATGTCCACGATGCGGCGGTTGGTTTCCTCCGGCAGGCACTCGTCCTTACAGCGATTTCCCGCTTCCATGTGAAAAATGGGAATATGCAGCCGCTTTGCAGGGATGGCCGACAGGCAGGAATTGGTATCGCCCAAAACCAGCATAGCATCTGGCTTTACTGCTTCCATCAGTTTATAGGAACAGTTGATAATATTACCAACCGTTGCACCCAAATCATCTCCTACCGCATTCATGTAAACATCCGGATTCTTCAGACCCAAATCGTGGAAAAAGATGCCATTCAAATTATAATCGTAATTCTGTCCCGTATGGGCAAGCAGACAGTCAAAATACTGACGGCACTTGTCAATCACTGCCGCAAGACGGATAATCTCCGGGCGAGTGCCCACAATAATCAATAGTTTCAATTTACCGTTATTCTGAAAAGAAATATCGGAATAATCCAGTTTCATATCCATCTCAAACAACCTCATAGAAAGTATCGGGATGATTGGGGTCAAACGCTTCATTAGCCCACATCAAAGTCACCAAGGGTTCTGTTTCAGACCTGTTAATAATGTTATGCGTGTATCCCGGCAGCATATGGACAGCCTGAATTTTTTCACCGGACACTTCGTATTCGATAACATCATCCGAATCAATCTTACGCTCCTGAATCAGGCCATAGCCGGACACAACGATGAAAAACTCCCATTTGGAATGATGCCAATGCTGTCCTTTGGCAATACCGGGCTTACTGATATTTACACTGAACTGTCCGCAGTCCACTGTCTTCAAAAGCTCTGTAAAGCTTCCGCGTGCATCCGTATTCATCTTCAAATCAAAGATTGCTTTGTCCTTCGGGAGATAGCTTAAATAGGTAGAATACAGCTTCTTGGCAAAGCTGTTATCCGGGATGGAAGGCATAAGGAGTGTCTGCGGCTGTGCCTTAAATGCATCCAGAAGTGAAACAATCCGCCCTAATGTTTCCCTGTGTGTTACGGGAACTGCACAGTAGCGCCCACTTGATGTTAAAACAGCATTTACGCCCTCAAATTCGCAATGATGCTCCGCACCTATAAGCGCTGAAATCATCTCGGAAACCAAATCGTCAATGTACAGAAGCTCCAACTCTACGGACGGATCATTTACCACAATGGGCAAATCATGGGCGTAGTTGTGGCAGAAAGTCGCAACCGCAGAATTATAATTCGGTCTGCACCATTTACCAAACAGATTGGGAAAACGGTAAACAAGGACTTTGGCACCGGTCTCCGCGGCGTACCGGAAGAACAGTTCCTCCCCTGCCCGCTTGCTCTCGCCATAGGGGCTTTCGGCGTAGCGTCCAATCATCGTTGCCTGAATGGACGAGGAAAGCATAACAGGGCAGGTATTGCGATACTTTTTCAGTAAATCAAGAAGCTTCGATGCAAAACCGAAGTTACCCTGCATGAATTCCTGCGGATTCTGCGGACGATTCACACCGGCAAGATTAAAAACAAAATCAGCATTCTTGCAGCCTTCCATCAAAACGGATTCATCGGTATCTCTGTCAAAAAGGTAAAGCGAATCAATTTTCAGTTCCGGATGGGTTCTGTCCTTGCCATCTCGAATGCATGCAAGCGCATGATGAAGATTACGGCCTACGAAGCCTTCTGCTCCCGTAATCAAAATATTCACAGGAAAAACTCCTTTAAACGAAAATTACTTATTCCAAAGTGCTAACTCTTCCTGAATGAATTTCAGCTGCAGCAGTTTCTCCTGAACCTGCTCTACATTCAAAAGTGCTGTGTTGTTGCTATTAAACTCTGTGAGTACATTACGCTCGGTATCACCGATTTTGAAATACTTATCATAGTTCAAATCACGCTTATCACAGGGAACACGATAGAAATTCCCCAAATCAACCGCGTGTGCACACTCCTCATTGGTAAGAAGAGTCTCATACATCTTCTCACCATGGCGAATACCGATAATCTTGATTTCATGTCCGGGGGCAAATAGGCCGGTCACCGCCTTAGCAAGCACTTCAATGGTGCATGCAGGCGCTTTCTGAACCAAAATATCACCACTCACACCCTTCTCAAAAGCAAACAGCACCAAATCAACCGCCTCTTCCAGAGACATGATGAACCGGGTCATGTTGGGTTCCGTGATGGTAATGGGCTTACCGGCACGAATCTGATCAATCCAAAGGGGAATGACACTGCCTCGGCTGCACATAACATTGCCATATCGTGTGCAGCAGATTTTCGTTTTCTCAGGGCTGACTGTACGGCTCTTGGCAACAATCACTTTCTCCATCATGGCCTTGGAGGTACCCATGGCATTAACAGGGTAAGCAGCTTTATCCGTAGACAGGCAAATCACAGATTTGACCCCTGCATCAATTGCCGCATTGAGCACATTCTCTGTACCCAAAACATTGGTCTTCACAGCCTCAATGGGGAAAAACTCGCAAGAAGGCACCTGTTTCAGCGCAGCAGCATGGAATATGTAATCCACGCCGTGCATGGCATTGCGGACGGAAGCGGCATCACGGACATCACCGATGAAAAATTTGATTTTATCCGCGACCTCGGGCATACGAACCTGAAAATCATGGCGCATATCGTCCTGTTTTTTCTCATCACGGGAGAAAACACGAATCTCTCCAATGTCTGTTTCCAGAAAGCGATTCAAAACAGTGTTGCCAAAGGAGCCGGTACCACCGGTAATCATTAAGGTCTTACCTGTAAAAAGTCCACTCATTTTCTCACTTCTCCTACTTTTGGAATAAAACACGAATTATAAAAGCGTTTTGAACAGTTGTACATACTTTTCCGTACAAATCTGACGGGTGTATTTTTCAAGAAAAATATTTCTGCTTTTTGCTCCCATGGCTTTTGTCTTCTCCAGGTCCTGCGCCAGCAAAACAATCGCATTGGCAAGTTTTGGGGACTCATTCTTGCGAACACATATGCCTGCGCCATCATTCAAATCCGAAACAATGTCACTCTCATCCATTACAGCCAGAATCGGCAGGCCATACATCATATAAGTGTAGGTTTTGCTGGGGACACAGATTCCTCTCAGGCTTTCTTCAAGGGAAACCAGCGCGGCATCGGAAACCGCCAAGGCATCTGCAAAGTCATCCCCCTGCAGAAAATCAAAGACGGAAACATTCTCAATTTTTTCTTCAGAAAAAATCTTTTGAATCTCATCCTTTTTATTGCCATGACCGGCAAAAAGGAAATAAATATCGGGATGGTTTTTAAGTAAGCGGACTGCATCTATGATGGTTTTCATATCCTGCGCAGTACCCATATTCCCGAAGTAAGAAACCACGAATTTTTCACGCAGCTTGCTGAAAGAAGGATTGGAAATCTCCTTCTTTTTACCATATAGGTCATCTGCCCAGTTCGGAATCACACGAATCTTTTCAGATGCAATCAGACGATTTTGGGCAAGAAAGTCCTTCATCTCCGAAGACAGTGCTACAGCTGCATCCGCGCGGGAAAAAACCACATTGTTTATATGGTTCATCAGGCGATAAATCAGAGAATGCTCTCGAAGCGCCCCCATCTGCACAGCCACTTCAGGGTACGCATCATAGCAAACGAAGACCAGTTTGGAACCAAAAAGACGGCATGCGATTGCAGCAATCCACGGGGCAATCGGCGGATTGGAATATACTGCAACGGCACGATATCCGCTGATTTCAAATATATGAAGGAGCACAGAGACGATAAAGGAAAAATAATTTATCAGCCTGCCAAGGTAGCCCTTTCGTCCGGTTTGAATATAGCGGAGCCGATGAACGGAAAAGCCCTCACAGTCGTCATAATACGGAACCTTTTCCCCACGGTAATACTCATGGGGATATCCGCACATAACGCCAACAGAAAAACCGCTGTCACGCAAATCCTGCACGGTCTCATAGGGAAGCTGTGCAGAAGAAATATATTCAGGATGGAAAAACTGACACAAAAAAAGAATGTCTTTCTTCTGCTTCAATCTGCGTTCTCTCCTTCCGCCGGTTTAGTTGCTGCAAGAGCGGGCAATAGATTCTTCCAAAGAAACCATACAGTACTCTGACTCATAGCTTGAAAGCTGCGGGTCATAAGACAGACTCCCGAATGCTTTTCGGGCTTTCGGACTCACAGAGCCCAAAAGCTTCAGCGCCCACAAAAAACCGGGAATTATCATAATCCTTTTCCCATACTGCAATGCAATAAGACGAACAATTTCATCCGTTGAAACAATGCAATCATTCTGAGGACAGAAAACTCCGGTTTCTTCCTTTTCAATCATAAGCCGAACAAATTCGCACAGGTTGTCAGTGTAAATCATGAAATGGGTATTATAGGTCTTCGGGAAAATAGGAAGCTTGCGGGCAAAGGAGGCCAGTGCATTGAAATTTCCCTTGCAGTGCGCTCCATAAATCATGGGAGGACGAATAATAACAACCTTAAAAGATTCATCCGATAAGGTTTGGAGTAAGTTTTCCGCTTCCAGCTTACTCTGACCGTACAAATCCACGGGAATAGCAGGTGTGTTTTTTCCTATCACACAGGGCTTACCGATGCTGCCCTCGACACCATACACGGATGCACTGCTCAGAAAAACAAACTGCCTGACTCCCTCTGTCTTGGCCTTCTTTGCCAGCTCATAGGGTAAAATCGTGTTCACCTGATGATATCGCTCGGCCTGACCGGGAGCATTCTTGGTATTCGGCTCATGCACAATTGCCGCACAGTGATAGATTACATCCACATTTGCAAAGCTGTGATTCATCCATGCATTATCGCGAACGCTTAAGGCTGAAACACTGTAGTCGGGATTCCCCTCCAAATACGCGCGTAAAGAATTCCCGACAAAACTTCCGGCGCCCGTAATCAAAATATTCTTCATTCCAAATCCTTCCGCTCGTGCATCGCGCCGGTTCCGCCCTCCACGACTCCATCATGGCGAAGCACGGCAAAAATTGTACCGAAAAAGCACTTGCAGTCAAACAGGAAGCTCAGATTGCGCACATATTCGCCGTCCAATCGCGCTTTAACATCAATCTCAAGCTCGTCACGCCCGTTAATCTGTGCCCAGCCGGTAAGTCCCGGACGGACATCATTGGCGCCGTATTTATCCCGCTCTTCAATCAAATCATACTGATTCCACAGAGCCGGTCTGGGTCCGATAACGGACATTTTTCCCGTAAAAATCTGAAATATCTGCGGCAGCTCATCCAAAGAGGTTTTTCGGAGGAATCTCCCCATGCGGGTAATATACTGCTCGGGATTTTGCAGCAAATGCGTCGGAACATCCTTAGGCGTAGAAACCTTCATGCTGCGGAATTTCGCAATCATAAAGTGGCTCTTATGAATGCCCACACGCTTCTGACAAAAAAGCAGTGGCCCCGGATCATCAATCACAATAGCAAGGGAAATCAGCGCATAAACAGGAAGTAAAACAACAATGCCAAGTCCGGAAAGCAGAATGTCCAGCACTCTCTTACCAAATTTCTGATACATCCATTCTCTCTCCTTTGGTTGGGTTTATGCCTAAAGGGCATAGTACCCCTATGCTATAACTGCTATTATATCACAAGCAACTGTATTCATCAAGAAAAACTTTGCTTTCGTGCTGTAATATAAAGAATTATGCCGCCATTGCCTGAAAAAATTCAAGCAATGGCGGCATGGAGTTACAATTCCAAAAACGCATTCACAATCGACTGCATCTCGTCCATTTTGTTCAGCATATCTTTTGCCAACGCAATCTGGCAGCGGGTGCGCACCAGATTGTGCTCGGGGTAATTGATTTTGAAGTATTTATCACCACGAATATAGTCATCCAGAAATCTCACACAAAGCTCGGCTGTCAGTGCAAAGCAGCTCAGCGCCAAGGTCTGCGCCTCCATAGGCGTTATTGTATCCGCCGTCATAGACAGAAATCCCTCCGTAAAACTACGGAATACCTCCAAATCGACCCCGGCTTTTTCCCAATCGGGGCAATCTTCTTCAACAAAATTTGCCGCAAAGCGAATGGCATCACCAAAATCGTGTCCCATAAGACCGGGCATAACCGTGTCCAAATCAATAACAACGATGGGGCTATTGTCCTTCTGTGAAAACAGCACATTATTGATTTTGGTGTCGTTATGCGTCACACGAAGTGGGAGCTTTCCTTCCTTCTGTAAATCCGTAAGGCGGCATGCGATATCCTGAACTCCCAGCAGCCATTCAATCTCCTCCCGAACACTCAGAACGCGCCCCGCAGCATCCTCTTCAATCGCTTCAATCAGCTTGGCATAACGGTCACGAGTATTATGGAAATTTGGAATTGTCTCATGGAGAAGATGAATGTCAAAATCGGATAGCTGATTCTGAAATTCACCAAAGGCGACACCTGCATTGCGGAGAATCTGAGGATCTTTAACCAAATTGTAAGTAATCGAGGTAATATAATTCGTCATGCGCCAGAAATTATCCCCATCTATCACATAGGTTTTCCTCTCTGCCGTGTGGTGAAAGTGAAGGCAAGTTCTGTCGGGGTACTTCTTGCGGATATGTTCTGTAACACGGTCAATGTTCTCCATCAGCTCAACCGGCTGGCGGAATGCATAGGTATTCACATTCTGCAACAGATACGATTTTTTGCTTCCGTCTTTTTGCTGAAAGTCAACACGGTATGTCTTATTCACATTGCCGTTGCGAATGATTTCAAAGCCAAGGAATTCATCGCGAATGCAGAATTTGCGGCAAACTTCCTCTATTTTATCATAAAGCTCCATGGTGTTTCCTCCGTCCTTATTTCCTGATTTGATGATAATCCAAAACATTGTTTTTGTCAATAAAAGCAGAAAAGAGCGAACCACAATGGTTCGCTCCAGTGTGTCAAAAAACCTGTTTTTGACACACTGCCAGACTGCCAAGGAAGTCGAAATACAAGAAAACTTTGTCCGTAGGCGTACATGGGTACGGTAGGACAAAGTTTTCGCAGTAAGTAAAAAATCCTTGCGCAGCAAGAACCTTTACACTATATGGTTTGCTTAAATCCCGATTTCTCGACATTTTGTTATAAGCGCAAATGACTTTTTGTGCTTATTTGATTTTTGACGGTTTCGGCTTTTTTGACAGTCTGGAGCGAACCACAATGGTTCGCTCTCTCTCAGTTCAGTTCATCAGGAAACAGACTCACGATTGCACTTCTGGCCGCATCCTGCTCCGCCCGCTTCTTGCTGCTGCCGGAGCCCTTGCCGACTACCGTATTATTCAGGACGGTTTCCACCACGAATACCTTCTCATGGTCGGGTCCGGACTGTCCTGCCAATCGATAGCTGAGCGCCTGATCGCGCTTACGCTGAACAAGCTCCTGCAGCTTTGTTTTATAATCCACATGGTGAATATGGTCAGCAGGAACCTGAACAAGAATGAATTTCCGAACAAAAGCCTCAGCTGCTTCCATTCCGCCATCCAGATAGCAGGCGGCAAGCACTGCCTCAACCGTATCAGCCAGAATGGACTCACGAGTTCTGCCGCCGCCCTGCTCCTCTCCCTTGCCCAGAAGCAGATGCTTTCCGAAGTTCAGGGAATTGGCAACGCAGGCTAATGTCTTTTCGCAGACCATGTCTGCACGCATGCGCGTGAGTTCTCCCTCGGGTCGATTCGGAAACTCTGTATACAAAAAGCGTGCTACCAGCATTCCCAAAACGCTGTCCCCCAAAAACTCTAAACGCTCATAGCTCAGAAGGCTGTTATGCCACTGCTCGTTGGCATAGGATGAATGCGTCAGTGCAGTCTGAAGAAGCCGAATGTCCCGAAAGTGATAGCCAATGGCATCTTCCAATTCCTTAATCATCGGATTTTTCTCCCTCGGCAAACTTGGCAAGACAGCTTTCCAGCTCAGCGTTTACATCCTTAGAGGCTGCCTCAGCCGCCTGGCGAATCGCGCTGCGGAAGGCGAGAACATCGGAGGAACCGTGAGCCTTAATTACGGGCTTCTTGATACCGACAAACTGGGTGCCGCCAATCTCATGGTAGTCAAGCAGCTTCATCATGTCCTTTACGCCGGACTTGCACAGAAGGTAGCCCAGTTTGCTGGCAAGATTCTTCTTAAACATTCTTTTCATCAGGCTGCCCATGAACATAGCCGTGCCCTCAATGGATTTCAGCAGGACATTTCCGGAGAAACCGTCACAGACAACCACATCGACTTCACCGAGGGGCACATCTCGGGCTTCCACATTGCCGACAAAGTTGATAAGCCCGCGCTCAGCAGCGCGCGTTAACAGCACATAGGCATCCTTTTGAAGCTGAGTTCCCTTGATGTCCTCGGTGCCGATGTTCAAAAGGCCAACCTTGGGATTGTCCAAGCCAAGTGTCTGCTTGGCATAGGCTGAACCAACCAGGCCAAACTGTAAAAGGAATTCGGCAGAGCAATCGGCATTGGCACCACAGTCACAGATAATGGTCTTGCCACCCTTCTTATTGGGAATCGCAGGTGCCATAGCTGCACGGCGGATTCCCTTCACACGCTTGACAAGCAGGGTTGCACCGGTGAGAAGTGCACCGGTAGAACCGGCAGAGACAAAAGCATCTCCCTGACCGTCTGCAAGCATTTTAAGACCTAACACCATTGAAGAATTCTTACGCTTGTGAATTACAGTAGCAGGGTCATCGTGCATATCCACAACATCCTCGGCATTGGCAACATCCACGCCCTCAGGCAAATCAGACATGCCATGCGCAACCATGATATTCAAAATCTGCTCTGTCTTGCCGACCAGCGTAACTTCAACGCCAAGTTCCTTCGCTGCCTCGAATGCACCGACAACTGCGGCCTCGGGAGCATTGTCACCGCCCATTGCATCTACAATGATTTTCATAGTGCCACCTCTTTCTGTCAAATCCCTGCATCCAGCAGTGACTGAATAACATCCAGTGCACGGTTGGCAATTGCAAGATTCTTTTCGGCTTTCTTACGAATCCGCTTTTCCAGCGGAGAAATAATACTGAAATTCACATTCATGGGCTGGAAATTCTCAATGCTGCTGTCACTGATGTAAAGCCCAAGTGCGCCGATTGCCGTCTCACGAGTGAAATCGGGTACCGCATTCCCGGAGAGCCTTGCCGCCATGGCAACCGCCGCAAGGAAACCGGAAGCCGTGGACTCAACATAGCCCTCAACACCCGTCATCTGACCGGCAAAAGCTACCATGGGATTTCTCCTGTCGGCGTAGAATCTATCCAATAGCTTGGGGCTTTGCAGAAATGTATTCTGATGCATCACGCCATAGCGTACAAACTCCGCATTGCGAAGGGCGGGAATCATGGAGAAAACACGCTTCTGCTCTCCGAATTTCAGGTGGGTCTGGAAACCCACCAAATTATATACACTCTTGGCCGCGTTGTCCTGACGCAGCTGCACCACCGCGTAAGGTTCTCTGCCGGTTGCAGGGTCGGTAAGCCCCACAGGCTTCAGAGGGCCATAGCGCAGAGTATCCAAGCCACGGCGCGCCATGACCTCAACGGGCATACAGCCTTCAAAGACACGCTTATCCTCAAACCCATGTACCTCTGCCTCCTCGGCAGAAATCAGCTCTTTTACAAATGCTTCATACTGCGCCTTGTCCATTGCGCAGTTCACATAGTCCGGCGTACCCCGGTCATAGCGGGACTGCCACCACGCCAAGTCCATGTCTACGGATTCCGCTGTGACAAGGGGTGCCGCAGCATCAAAGAAATGCAGATAATCAGAGCCGAAATACTCCCCGATTGCCTTGGAAAAATCATCGGAGGTCAGAGGGCCGGTTGCAATGATAACAGGTCCCTCAGGGACTTCGGTGACTTCCTGTGCAATGACATGAATATGAGGGTGATTACGAATCTTCTGTGTAACCGCCGCGGAAAAGCCCTGACGGTCAACTGCTAAGCATCCGCCCGCTTCCACACGAGTTGCTTCGGCGCAGGACAGAATCAGGCTGCCGCATCTGCGAAGCTCCTCTTTCAACAAGCCCACGGCGTTTTCCAGTCTGTCTCCGCGCAGAGAATTGGAGCAGACAAGCTCCGCAAAATCCGTGCTGTGATGGGCGGGAGTCATTTTGTTCGGCTTCATCTCGTACAAATCTACATCAAAGCCGCGCTGCGCAAGCTGCCACGCCGCTTCACAGCCGGCAAGACCTGCGCCAATCACTTTCACAGTCATTTCTTTGTCTCCGATTTCTTTTTTTCAGAAGCAGTTTTCTTAGCCGCAGACTTCTTGGTGGCTGTCTTTTTCGCTGCGGTCTTTTTCACTGTGGTCTTCTTTGCGGTAGTCTTCTTTTCCGCCGGCTTTTCCTCGGGAGTTTCGGAAGAAGGTTCCCCTGCCGTGCCGTCGGTCTTCTTTTTATAATAGCCGCGCTGCTCCTCAGGCAGGAATCTTGCGCAGGCTTCATTCACGCAGAAAGGCTTCATGCGTCCCTTACCGGAGCGCTTAAAGAGGGTCTGTCCGCACTCGGGGCAGTCCTCAGCAGTGGGAACATCCCAGGTCATGAAACCACACTGTGTGCCGGTTTCACAGGCATAGAATGCGTAGCCGCGTTTGGACTTCCGCTTGAGCATCCCGGCACCGCACTTCGGGCACCGTCCCGGCATACGCTCCACCAAGGGCTTCGTATTGCGGCACTCCGGAAAGCCCGGGCAGGCAAGGAATTTTCCGAATCTGCCGACCTTTACAACCATTTTGCGGCCGCAGAGCTCACAAACCTCGTCAGTTTCCTCCTCGGGAACCTTCAGGTGTACGCCCTCCAATGCCTCCTCCGCCTGTTTGAGCTCCTGTTCAAAATCCGTGTAGAACTCTTTCAGCAGCTCTTTCCAATTCTGGCGCCCAGCTTCCACATCATCCAAGCGATTTTCCATATTGGCGGTAAATTCCACATCGATGATATCCCGAAAGCGCTCCATCATAAGGCCGGTCACGACCTCCCCCAGTCCCGTGGGCACAAGGTGTTTATCCTCCTTGAGGACATACTCCCGGTCTTCGATTGTGGAAATCGTGGCAGCATAGGTAGAAGGACGGCCAACACCCTTTTCTTCCATGGCTTTGACAAGGGATGCTTCGGTATAGCGCGCAGGAGGCTGTGTAAAGTGCTGAGCCTTATCAATGCCGCCAATGGTGGCCTGCTCCCCTGTACGAAGCTCCGGCAGTGCAGAGCCTACACTCTCTGCTTCATCATCCCTGCCCTCCTCGTATACGACGGTAAAGCCCGCAAAACGGAGGCTCTGGTGGGAAGATCGGAAGCAGTGGCCTGCGCACTCGGTGTCAATGGAAACCGTGTCATAGACGGCATTTGCCATCTGGCTGGCAAGAAAGCGGCTCCAGATAAGCTTATACAGGCGGTACTGGTCGCTTGTTAAGCTGGCCTTAATCCGCTCAGGGTCAAATTCTGCATGAGATGGCCGAATTGCCTCGTGGGCATCCTGCGCATTTGCCTTGGTCTTATACACACGGAAGCTGCCGTAGTAATAGTCTTTACCATAGCGGGAAGTAATGAGCTTAGCAGCGTCCGCCATTGCCTCATCGGAAAGGCGCAGAGAGTCGGTACGCATATAAGTAATCAAGCCCGTGGTGCCCTCTCCTGCAATGTCCACGCCCTCATAAAGCTGCTGCGCAATCATCATAGTACGCTTGGGGGTCATGTTCAGCTTGCGGGAAGCCTCCTGCTGCAATGTGGAAGTGGTAAAAGGAGGTGCAGGAGAACGCTTTTTATCCGCTTTCTTCACATTGGTGACGGTAAAGTTCTTGCCCGTAATATCGGCAATCACTGCATTTACCTCTGCCTCGGAAGTAAGCTCGCGCTTCTTCTCCTCACCATAGTAGTGGGCAAGGAAGCTGCCCGCTCCTGCAAGTCTGTTGAGCTTAACATCCAAAGACCAATACTCCTTGGGGACAAATGCGCGGATTTCATTCTCTCTGTCCACAACCATACGGGTAGCAACAGACTGCACACGACCCGCGGACAAGCCACGGCGTACCTTCTTCCAAAGCAAGGGAGAAAGCTGATAGCCCACAATTCGGTCAAGGATTCTTCTTGCCTGCTGTGCATCCACCAAATCATAGTCAATGCTGCGGGGCTTCCGTATTGATTCCCGAACCACTCGCTGGGTGATTTCATTGAAGGTAACACGATAGGCTTTATCGGAAGGAAGATTCAGAAGTTCCTTCAAATGCCAAGAAATGGCCTCGCCCTCTCGGTCAGGGTCCGTTGCCAGATACACGGCATCGGCGTTTTTAGCCGCTGTCTTCAATTCTTTAATCAGGTCTTCTTTTCCCCGAACATTTTGATAATCCGGTGTAAAATCATTCTCCAAATCTACACCCATTTTGCTCTTGGGCAAATCGCGAAGATGGCCCATACTGGCTTTCACCAGATAGTCCGGTCCAAGGTACTTGCCAATGGTTTTCGCCTTAGACGGAGACTCCACTATCACAAGATTACTTGCTTTGCTCATGAAATACTCCTAATTTTCGTTTATTCTTTACGCTTCAAGCTAATCTGTCTGCCGGGCAGGCGGGTGATAACACCCTTAATCTCCAGCATGGTAAGCAGGGCGAGCATTTTCGCCGTACTTATCCCGGTAGACTCGATGATTTCATCCACAGTAAGCGGACCTGTTTGCAGGGACTCGGCAATCTTCTGTTCATCCAGAGAAAGCTTTTTCCCTAAGTCCGCAGGGTCAATATAAGCTGTAGGACTTGGCTTGTCAATGATTTTTTTGACCGGCGCTTTCTCGGGTGCCGCCTTTACGGTCTTCCCACAATCCGATTTTGGGACTTCCGGTTCGGATGCCGGGTTACTGTGAGAAAGAGCCTGAGACAGTTTATCCGCATACAAATATTCATATTCACTCAGAATGTCCCAACCGCAGCCCACAGGGATGGCACCGTCGCGCAGGAGACGGTTGCTGCCTACAAACCCAGGCATATCCACATTCCCTGGAACAACAAAAACATCCCTGCCCTGCTCTTGTGCATACTTTGCGGTAATGAGGGAGCCACTGCGCTCCGGCCCTTCAATCACCACCGTGCCGCAGGAAAGGCCGCTGATAATGCGGTTTCTTCTTGGGAAGTTCTGCTTCTCTACGCCGCTATGGGGTGGGTATTCACTGAGGATACAGCCCTGACGAATGGTCTGCTCATAAATCTTGTAGCTGCTTCTGGGATAGCACACATCCGCCCCGGTTCCCAGGACGCCAATAACACTTTTTCCGGCCAGCAACGCACCATCCATCGCAGCGGAGTCAACGCCCAGCGCCATGCCGGACACCACAATACCGCCACCGCTTGCCACCTGATAACCCAGCTTCTTAGCAATCGTCAGTCCATAGGCAGATGGCTTCCGTGTGCCCACAAGGGCAACCGTGACTTCCTCGTCAACTTTAGGAAATTGACCGATGCAATACAGGACATAGGGCGGATTGGGAATGTTTCTGAGCTTATTGGGATACTCTTTATCCTCATAGGTCAGGACGGCAATATGAGAATGGTCACACTCTTCCTGAATTGCCTGGGCTGACGCAAGGGACTTTTCCGATAAAATACGCAGTGCCTTGGCATCCATGGAAGGAGTGTGCAGAGCAAAAACAGACTCTTTATAGACAGCCTCAGCCGTTTTATAGGCTTCAATCAGCTCGTTCTTCAGTTTATCGCTGATTTTCAGTTCCGCAAACCATATCCAATGGACTTCCATGGTACATCCTCTTTCTTTATACCTTTCCCATCTGCCACATAACAATGGATGCAGCCACCGCCGCATTCAGGGACTCACAATGGGGATTCATAGGGATAATCAAGGTCTTATCCGCATTTTCTAAAATCTCACTGCGAACGCCCTGTCCTTCACTTCCGATAACAACCGCCATATCCGAAACCTGTGCCGTGCGAATGTCTACAGCATCGGAACGCAGTGCCGTCACTGCAACCGGGATTTTGGCAGACTGAAACTCGATGCGGATGCTTGCCCAGTCGGAAGTATACACCGGTATGCGCAGCACTGCCCCCATAGAGGCTCTGACGACCTTGTGACTATAAGGGTCGGCACACCCCTCCAACAGGCACACCGGCACATTCATTGCATCCGCCGTGCGAAGAATGGTACCCACATTCCCCGGATCCTGAATGCCGTCCAGCAGCAAGCATCCGGGCTGGGGAGAAAATGTTTGCATCTGAGGCAGTTTACAAATAAAGACCGCCCCCTGCGGCGCTGCCATGGGAGAAATGTACTCCATCACATCCGCGGGAACACGCACAAGGTGAACCGAATCCGGGATATCCATTTGAACGCCATCGCTTAAAATCACCGTGTCCAGTCCGGGATAAAATCGAATAGCCTCAGCCAGCAATTTGGTGCCGTCGGCCGCAAACAGCCCCGTTTCCACCCGATAGGAGCGGGATGCAAAAAGCTTTTTAACATGCTGAATCAGCGGATTTTTACGGGAAGTAATTCTCTGCTCCATTACAGCTTCTGCACCGCCTTCAAATCCTTCTTATTACCGAGGACGATGAGAACATCGCCTTTTTTCATAACAAAGTCCCCATCGGGAGCAACAATCATCTTATCCTGCGAGTCAACAGCAATAACATTCAGGCCGTGCTGACTGCGAAGGTGCAGCTCCTTAAAGCTGGTATTCTGCCACAGAGCGGGCACAGGAACCTCTACAATGCTGTATTCATCGGAAAGCTCGATGAACTCAAGGACATTATGGGAGCTCAAACCTCTGGCAAGACGCACAGCCTGCTCCTGCTCGGGGATAATCACCCGGTTTACACCCAGTTTATCCAGAACACGGCGGTGCATTTCATCGTGCGCCTTGGCCACAACATAGGGCACACCCAGCTCCATTAAATTCATGGCCGTCAGAATTGAAGTGGTCAAATCACCGCCGATACCCACAATGGCACAGTCAAAATTACGAATTCCCAGCGACTTCAGCACTTCCTTATCCCGGGCATCCGCCACCACGGCATGAGTCACATCGGAACTTATCTGTTGAATGAGCTCATTGTGGCAGTCGATGGCCAGCACTTCATGTCCCTGTGCACACAGCTCCCTTGCAAGACTGGAGCCAAAGCGCCCCATGCCGATTACTGCAAATGATTTCATAAGAATCCTCCTATCCTATCAGAAGGTTTGTCTCCGCATAGCGGTAGCGCTCCTCAGCACGGTTGTGGAACAAAAATCCCATGCTGATGGTGAGAAGCCCCACTCTTCCGAAATACATATAAATAATGATAAGAATCTTGGCAGGCAGGCTGAGGGCAGCCGTAATGCCTGTGGAAAGTCCTACGGTTGCGATTGCGGACACGGACTCATAAAACGCATCCACAAAAGGAACTGCCGAAGTTGCGCAGATGAATACGCCGCCGAAGAATGCCAGAAATGCCATCAGCACAGAAATGGTAATTGCATCCATAACCTGCTTGTCCGGAATGGTGCGCTTAAAAATCTGCACACTGCTCTTGCCTGTAACGCCGGATTTCATAAACAGCAGCAGCACCATGAAAGTTACAGTCTTCAAGCCGCCGGCCGTGGAGCCGGAGCTGCCGCCAATAAGCATCAGCACCATGGAAACAGCCTTAGAGCTGTCCGTAAGCATTCCCTGATTGATTGCGCCGAACCCTGCTGTGCGAAGGGTGACGGACTGGAAACAGGCATTGAGAAGCTTCCGCCCAAGAGGCATCCGTCCGATGGTCTCAGGGTTGCTCCACTCCAAAATACAGGTAGCTGCAAAACCAAAAGCCAGCAGGAACGCCGTACACAGTATCACAAGGCGAGAATAAACCGAGCGTTTGTTCCATGGAGTTCGCTTTACAATATCCTCCCAGACAAGCACGCCCAGTCCGCCGATAATCACAAGTGCACCGAGCGTCAGCAGAACGACAGGGTCATCATTCAGGTGAATCAGGCTGCTTCCGGGTTCAATAAAGCCGAAGATATCAAATCCGGCATTGCAGAAAGCGGAAACGGAGTGGAAAACACCGAGCTTGGCCGCCACAGGAAACGGGTAATGACTCAAAAAGCGCAGTGTCAGGACGGCCGCGCCGATGAATTCCACCGAGAGACTGCCGAGCAAAACCGTCTTTTGCAGCCGGACAATCCCTTCCAAATCATTCACACTCAGCGACTGTGCCATGAGCATACGCTCACGAAGACCAATGCGCCTGCGAAACAAGAAAATCAATATGGTTGCGGCGGACATGAATCCGAGACCGCCGACTTCAATCAGGCACAAAATCACCGTCTGGCCGAAGGGGCTCCACTGAGTGTAGGTATCCACCAAGGACAACCCGGTCACACAGGTGGCAGAGGTTGCCGTGAAAAGAGCTGTGAGAGTGCCGCAGGACTGTCCGTTGCGGGATGCAATCGGCAGATTCAGGAATGCAGTACCGACAAGAATAATCAGTGCAAATGCAACAGAAATCACCCTTGTGGGATTTATGGAAAGCTTTTTATGCTTTGCCGTTTCCATGCAGCCAAGTCCTCCCCTCTTTTGAACTGTGCATAGCCCCTCCAAAATATATACTTTTTCATACTAGCACATTCCATCTTTCATTGCAAGGGGCGATTATGGGAAGAAGATACCGAAAAGAAAGGGCACATTTTCCATGTGCCCTCCTGTGAAGTTATACTGCTTCTAAAAACGGCGACAATTCGATTTATCCGATTTGTTTACGGAATTCGATTTCTCCGATTGGCTGCTTGTCCCAGTCATAGTAGTGGATAATCAGGGTGTCTCCTACTGTCCCCTGACACATATTGACTTCAAAATACCAGTTGCCATCGTCATGCTGAACACTGCCGCCCACAGCATAGTCCATGCCTTCTATTTCAACCTTCATAATTTCATAGCGCTTATCCCAGTCAGTAACCGTTTCCGGCATCAGGACATTATATCCCAAAGCAGTTTCTGTGATATGCAGATCGCCGACGGTCAAACCCGGAATGGCATCCGGCTTCAGCGGATGGAAAATCATTTCACCGCCGACGGTGGGAGCGGTGTTCAAAGTAAAGGGCAGCTCAATGCGTTCCACATCGTTCTTTCCGTCCTCCAGTGCGTATACCAGGCAAACGGCATTCGGATTGGAAGTATCTACCGTCTGTTCGGTCTGCGTCAGGATTACCATTTCGTTATCAGCAATATTTTCCATACGCTGAGAACCGTTGATTCCCTCCCTATCTCCAACCTTTGCGATGGAGGCACCAACAAATAAAAGTATCTTACCCTTTTCATCTGCATAGTCTTTCAAGGTTTTGTGCTCCGGGATTCCAATAATACCTACAAGATCACCGGGGGTAGCATCCGTTGGCACGACGATGTATTTGTCACCTCCGTGGATAACCACCGTTGCCATAACGGTTGCATTGTCCGCAAGCGTTTCCGTAATCTCACAGCTCCATCCGGTTGCCTCTGCGGTAATGGTCTCCTCCTGAATATAAGGAGCTGCTTCTTCCGGCAGTTCCCGGTAAGGGGTCTTGAACAGCTCTCGGATTCCGAAAACATTGACCGCATAGGCCGTGATTGCAAGTCCAAGAATCATGCACAATACTGCAATCAACAGCGAAAATTTTGAAAAATGTTTCTTCACAGTACCCGTGTTTGACACATAACCCGATTCCGCTTCGTCAATAAACTTGGGGTTAATCATGGACAGCCCAAGCATTAAGTCTTTTCCCTTCATACTGCAATTCCCTCCTGCGCTAAGTATTCTTTCAGTTTGCTGCGGGTGCGAAGAAGCTGCATTTTCACCTTGCTGGGTGTCATGGCGTATCGGGTGGCAATGTCGGAAACGGAATCTGCAAACCAATACCGCCGCAGAAAAATCAGTCTTGAATCCTTTGGCAGCTGCGACAGAAATGCGTCCATCGCCTTTGCAATCTCCTTGCCCCGGGCAGCTCTGTCATGGCTTTCATCCGGGATGCAAAGCTCCAGTTCATCGGTAATGGCTACAATCTCCGCACTACGCTTTTGCGCCTGCTTCCGATCCAGCAAATTCAGGGAGAGATGGCGGCAGATTGCGGCGATATAGGCATAAAAGTATTGGGGACGGTTGGATGGAATGGTCTGCCATGTTTTCATATAGGTGTCATTCACAACCTCGGAAGCATCCTCGGGATTTCCGAGAATGCGCTGGGATAAACCTCTGAGCTTTCGGCCATAGGAAGCATCGGTCTGAGAAATGGCCTCTTCGCTTCGATGCCAGTAAAGCGCTATGATTTGTTCATCCGTCATTTGTACACATCCTTTCGGTTTTGTTTCTACACCCTATATGACAGGAAATAGGTGGAAATGGTCACACCGGAAAAGAATTTCATTGCTTCATATTCTTTTAGAAACGAATACTGTTTCTTGGTTCGAGAAGGGACTCGATTTAATTTAGATGTCGGCATCGTCTAGCCGATGCCGAGCAGATGCACACCGTGCATCTGCATTTGATTGGTTCGAGTCCCTTCCGGCGTACCAAAAAAGCAGATACCCAAATGGGTATCTGCTTTTTTGGTACAGCGAAGCTGACCAAATCCGAACCCTTATCTGCATCAGATAGAGCAGTTTCAACATCTTCCAGGGTGATCGTTTCTGCACCCTCTTTGTGATTGAATGTAATTACCAGTTTGTCATCGTACAGATAAACACGATTGATGAACAGGTCAATCAGTTTTTGTCTGTGTGACTTTTGCTGCATATCCATGCCACGGAACTTATGCAGCCAAAACATGATATTTTCTTCTGTTAGCTTGGGCTTCACAAGCTGTTCGCTGGCGATCTGGAATTCCAGCTCCTCC
>JAZRVX010000132.1:0-1047 GCA_045599455.1 Faecousia sp.
CCAGACCAGCATCAGTCAGGACATCGAAGAGAAGATCCTGTCCATGTACGCCAAGGGCATGACTACCTCGGATATTGAGGCGCATATCCGTGACATCTACGGCGTAGAGGTGTCCGACACCACCGTCAGCCGGATCACGGACAAGATCCTGCCCGTGGCAAAAGAATGGCAGCAGCGGCCCCTGGAGAGCGTCTACGCGGTTGTCTTTCTGGATGCCATCCACTTCCATGTCCGCAGCGAAGGACAGATCGTCAAGAAAGCCGTTTACATCGCCATCGGTATCGATCTGGACGGCAAGAAGGATGTTCTGGGTATGTGGGTAGGCGAAAATGAGAGTGCCAAGTACTGGGTATCTGTGCTGAATTCGCTGCGAAATCGCGGCGTAGAGGACATTTTCATCGCGTGCACGGATAATCTCACCGGCTTTGCCAATGCCATTGAAGCTGTGTTCCCGAAAACTGAGATCCAGAACTGCATCATCCACCAGTTACGCAACTCCACGAAGTATGTTTCGTATAAGGACATTAAGGCACTCGTGGCAGACTTAAAGGCGGTTTACGGGGCTGTGGACGAGTCTGCCGCGATAGACGCTTTGGACTCCTTCGCGGAGAAATGGGACGGCAAATATCCGAAAATCGCGCAGTCCTGGCGGGACAACTGGCCAAACCTCAGCACCTACTTCAAGTACCCGGAGGAGGTGCGCCGGCTGATCTATACGACCAATGCTATTGAAGGCTTCAACCGTCAGCTCCGCAAGGTGACGAAGGCAAAATCTGTCTTTCCTACGGATGACAGCCTCTTCAAGATGCTGTATCTGGCAATGATGGATATTACGAAAAAATGGACTGGCAGGCGGCAGGACTGGAGCCGTATCCACGCACAGTTGGTCGTATATTTTGCCGACCGTATGCCGGATTAACGTCCCTGCGGCGCGGCAGGTCAAGGGTCGAGATGAACGGAGGCTCACGCCTCCGCCCTTGACATGCCCTCGCAGCCTTGCTATTTTGTAGGCAAGGCGGAAGCCGCTTCCGCTGCTCCCGCCTTGAA
>JAZRVX010000133.1:0-3329 GCA_045599455.1 Faecousia sp.
TGACACCATCACAGTAAACCCACACATCGGTTCTGGGGAATAATGTTTTATCGAAGTCCGACATAAATTCCTCAGGACACGGGGCAGGATACTCGGATACTTGCGCATAGTCCTTGCCGCTGACCCATGTTTCATATTCGCTGTCCTGCCCCATGATGGACTTCCAGTGCAGGTTTTCACGCTGCTTCAGTTCTTCCAGCTTGGCATAGCACCGTTCAACTGCTGCTTTGGCTTCCGGGGAGGCAGAATCCACGGACTCAAAAATTTCAAATTCGGAATAAAAGTCGGCGGACTTGGAACTGTTATAACCGCGGTTTTCTATGGTTTTTCCCATGCGGTACCTGCCGGGGCTGAGTCTGCCGTAAATGGGGGTCCAGTCTAAGTATCCGTAAGTCGCCATACCCTTGGCAATGCCGATGCCCTCGCCCGACCACTTGGGGGTATCAATGGGGGGCAGGACTTCCCACGCCCCATTCGTGAACTTTTCAAGCCAGTATTGGTCTGTGGTAAAAAGCTTGCCGCTCCCCAGCTCGTCCTGCAAGATGGACACATCGGAGCCCATACTCGTCAGTCGGTCGTCATCCACCCGGAAGCAAACGCCCCAGGAATCCAGTTCTGTCTGCTGTGCCAGCTCCTCGGCGGACAGGAAGCCCTCGGCAATCTCCTCTTTGGCATCTGCAAAGTATTCCGCTACGCTCTTTTCCTGCAAAAACACGCTGAGGGGAACGGCCTCGAAATACAGGGTTTGTGCCATCGGGTCATCGGGATTCTCAATTTGAATGCGAAGCAGGCTGCCGTCCGCATCATAGGTATAGGTCATGGTGGAAATGTGCACTGCCCTGTCCGCGTCCGTCCAGTTGGCAGTGAAAATCACTTGCGTAACACCCATGCCCGGCTTTTCTTCCACGAAACCGGCGGTCTGTGCATCCCAGCGAAATAAATCCAATCGGCTTTCAAATTCGTCCGCCGTGCCCTCCGTGCCAATCCATTTTCCGCCCCGCCAAACATATTGGGAGCCGTCCAGATTCAGCCGTCCCTCCGTCACCTCAGGGCTGCTAGCGGGCGTATACTGCCACATGGTGTTCTCGCCCTGCCGGTAAAGATTCAGCGACCACAGGACGCCGCCGCGCTCGCTTACGCCATTGACTTCATAGTAGTATTCTTCTTTGTCAAACAGCGCTTCCAAGTCCGTGCGGCATTTGGAAAGCACTGCCTGCTCCTCCGGGGGCTGCACCATCGGCAAATCCCCCGCCCGCTCCGGGCTGGTCAGCAGGCAGATTGCCACAAAGAAAAAGGCCAGCACACCCGCAAGGCTCAGCCAAAATCCGGGCTTTTTGTAGTGCAGGATGGACAGAATCCTTTCCTTAACGCTGACCTCCCCGAAGGCCACGGGGCTTGCCATGAATCGGGCATGTCGGCTGGAGCAGGAGAGCAGCGCAATGGAATAGGCTTTCCGTTCCTCCGGCTCCATGAATCGGATTACCCGCTCATCGCAGGCCATTTCGATATCCCGGCACAGGAGAATATAGGCAATCCAGACCAGGGGATTATACCAGTGCAGCGCCAGCGCCAGAAAGCCAATCATCTTAATCCAGTGGTCGCCCTTGTCCAGGTGGGTGCGCTCATGGGCAAGAATATGCTCGCGGTTTTCCCTGCTCATGCCCATAGGGATGTAAATTCGGGGCTTGATGAAGCCCAGGATAAAGGCCGTTTCGATGCGGTCACTTTCCCAGCCGCCCCGAATGCGCACCGCCTCCCGCACCTGCTTTTTCAGCTTTACGAAGGAAACAACGCTGTACAGGGCAAAGAGGCTTGCGATAATCCCCCATACCCACGGAATACCCGCCGCCCATTTCACGGCGGTGATTTTCCCAAAGGGGATGGTGAATCGGGGCTGCAAGCTCAAATCGCTGTGGATTTCGATGGGCAAGAGCAGCCGAATCCCCGCCAGCAGCCACAGAAGACAGATATACTTTTTCGGTGTTTTTCGGAAAATCAGCCGAAACGCAATGACAGCCGCAATTACCACACTTCCCTGCAATCCGGCAGTCAGTAGATTTTGCAAAAAGTGTTCCATGGTCAGTCCTCCCGGAAGTTATCAATCAGCGCCTTGAGCTGGTCAACTTCCTGCCGCGACAGCTTCTTGGTCTTGGAAAATGCGGCGATAAAGGCGGGCACGGAGCCTTCGAAGGTCTCCTCTACCATTTCCTCCAGCCGGGAGGCCTGCGCCTGCTCCTTGGAAATCAGGGATGTGACCATGTTGTTCTCATTTTTCACGACACCGCGCTCGGAGAGCCTGCGGATGACCGTATAGGTGGTGGATTTGCTCCAGCCCAGGGAGTCCTTGCACAGCTCCACCAGCTTTCCGGAGGGCACGGGCTCATTTTCCCACAGAATCAGGCAGAAACGGTATTCGCTTTCAAAAATCTTCGGTGCTTCCATGTTTCTTTCTCCTTTTGGTTTAATTCATTAAACTAAGTAATGCTAGTTTAACGCATTAAACCCAATTTGTCAACCCATTTTTTCCGCGCATCCATTTTCGCTCGATTGCCTTGTTTACCCAACCGATATGATAACCTTTTCCTCTTTGAATGACAAAGAATCCAGACCTGCCGAAACAGGTCTGGATTTTTCATGTTCACTTTGTATCCAAATGCTTTTTGATTTCCTTTCCCATGCGTCGGTTACAGTTCGGAAACACAACATATCTCCATTTTCAAAAAATGTGACGATTTCCAGAAAAGAACAGTGATATACAATGGATTTTCGGGTAAAACTAGGACTGCGGACAAAAAACCGCAGAAATAAGGAGCAAAAAAGCAAGTACATGAATTGGATGCCGAAAGGCGGAACATTCGTCACTTGCTTTTCGGCATCCGAAGAAAAGGAGAGAATTATCATGGCAAACAAGTCTAACAACCAGATTAATGTGCCCGGCGCAAAGGAAGCAATGGAGAAGTTCAAGATGCAGGCTGCATCCGAGATGGGTGTCAACCTGAAGCAGGGCTACAACGGTGACCTGACCTCCCGTGAGGCCGGCTCCGTCGGCGGCCAGATGGTCAAAAACAACTGTCCCGTACGAACCAGAAAATATACCCGCTCAGATCGGACGGCCATGGGGCACGAAGTGGTGGTACAGTACATAGCAGCACTGAGGATATGATAAGAACAGTCCCTACCTTTTGACGAGGTAGGGACTGCGCTTTTTTGTAGAAATTTAATAAGGTTATCAGACACATCTTTGCCTTGTGCTCGATGTACCATCTACAATAGTAGAAATTTAATAGGGTTATCAGACTGGCAAAGAAGTAGACAGGGCATACATATCT
>JAZRVX010000134.1:0-57775 GCA_045599455.1 Faecousia sp.
ATAGCTGATGACCGGAGCTTTAACGGCTACGCCGTTAAAGCTCCCTTTCGTTCCCCGAATCCCCGCACGCCCGTTTACCCATTGCATGTCACAAATGTCACTTGACAAAATATGCTATTCGGGATACACTAGCCTTACAAAAAACACAAGGAGGAGTCTCTATGACACCCAATGTTTACTTCGCCGATTTCTGTACCTCCGATGCAGAGAATTTGCCTCAGAAGCTTGCCCGCCTGTGCCTGACCGCAGGCATGGACAAAATTGACTTCAAGGATAAGTTTGTTGCCATCAAAATTCACTTTGGTGAGCTTGGCAATATGGCGCATCTGCGCCCCGGCTATGCCCGTGTCATCATTGACCTCATCAAGGATATGGGCGGCAAGCCCTTCCTGACCGATGCCAACACCATGTATGTGGGCTCCCGCAAGAATGCGCTCGACCATATCGAGACTGCTTACTTAAACGGCTTCACCCCCTACTCCACCGGCGCCCATGTCATCATCGCTGACGGTCTGAAGGGCACCGACGATGTGGCTGTGAAGGTGGAAGGCGCCGAATATGTGAAGGAAGCCTACATCGGCCGTGCCGTCATGGATGCCGACATCGTCATCTCTCTGAACCACTTCAAGGGTCACGAGGAAGCCGGTTTCGGCGCCGCTATCAAGAACCTGGGCATGGGCTGCGGCTCCAACGCCGGCAAGCGGGATATGCACTCCGCCGGCCGTCCCCAGATTGATGAGGACGCCTGCATGGGCTGCGGCACCTGTGCTGCCCACTGCGCCCACGATGGCCCCCAGATGCAGGAAAACGGCAAAATGCGCATCAACTGGGTCAACTGCATGGGCTGCGGCCGCTGCATTGATACCTGCCCCGTAAGCGCCATCCATCACGCCCACGGCGATGCCATCAAGATGCTCAACTACAAAATGGCCGAGTATGCCAAGGCCGTTGTGGACGGCCGTCCCCACTTCCATATCAGCCTCGTGCGGGATGTGAGCCCCTACTGTGACTGCCACTCCGAGAACGATGTGCCCATCGTGCCCGATGTGGGTATGTTCGCCTCCTTCGATCCCGTGGCTCTGGACTTGGCCTGCGCCGATGCCGTCAATGCCCAGCCCGTGATGCCGAACTCCAAGCTGGCTCGTGCCAACCGTCCCGACCTTGACAATCTGACCGCCGATTTCCCCGTCACTGAGTGGCGCACCCAGATTACCCACGGTAAGAAAATCGGTCTGGGCGAGGACAGCTACAACCTCATTAAAATCTGATAAAAACAGGGTGCCACGCAAAGTGGCACCCTGTTTTTATTTTCTTATCATCCGAACCAACGGAGTGGTTACACTCCGGCAGAGCCACGCCGTCAGAATCGTTGCCGGGAGAATCCCATAAGTCCAGCCGACTGTGCCAAAGTACGCAGTCCCCGCCCCATCCACACCGAAGAAAAGAGTCCCTGATACAGATAGATTTCAAAGGAAAGCAATCCCGCAAAACCAAGCCATTTATTTCCGATAGAAACCTTCATGCTCAGTGTCGCAACCAGCACCACGAAGAAAATATACATCATTCCACGCAGCGCCCGTCCCACATGCCATGTGTATGGCCGTGAAATAAAAAACAGTGCGGCAACCGCGGCGGCGCATACCATAATCACCGACCAGTAATGACTCTTGATAAATCGTTGAATCTGCGCTTCATAGGATGCCCAGAGCAAACCGACAATCAGAATATGGGATGTGCCGTACCAGAATTCCGGAAACTCGCTGTGAATAAACACGGCATCACATACCATTAGAATTACACATGCTCCCAGAATCATAGCCGCTTTATTTCTGTGCAGGAACATCAGAAAATAAAAGCCCACATAAAACACCACAATGACCGCCACATACCAAGAATACCGCACCAGCAGTCCGCCATAGGACAGTTCTTCTATCAGCCATGGAATCGATAAATGCAGTCCAACTGTCCGATAGGCCAGCCAGTAAATCCCACTAGAAAGCAGATACGGAATCAGAACCGCCGGGAGCCGACGACGAAGATAGGTATCCCGATAATCCGGTTGTGTCAGATAGCTCTTCATAAGGCCATAGCCGGAATAAAAGAAGAACATAGATACCAGCATACCGCCAATGCGCATAAGCACTCCGAACGCTAACCCCATGTACACTCGCTGTGCCACATGATGATACACAATCAGTAAAGCCAACGCGCCTTTGCCATGGGCTGTTTGTGTCCGGGACAGATAATCATCGTTGAATTCGCCTTTTTTGGCAATCCGAACGCCCCATAGAATTGATACGCCCAAAACTGCCATAAGCAGGTCTATCATCAAGCTTTGCATCTGTCCACCTCTTCTCTCCTCATAAAATACCATATTTTTTCCGTTTATGCAATCTAAAATCCATTTCCCATATTATCCGGAGCATATTGACAAAATACTATTATGCGAATAAACTGAACGCAGGAATTCTAACTGATGATTACGGAGGCAATCCCCATGACCCATTCCGAAGCAGCAGCCCAAGCCTTTGTAGATGGCTATAACTGCGCCCAGAGCATTGTAGTTGCATTTTCCGATGTGACAGGGTTGTCCTCCGATTTTTCCGCACGGATGGCCAGCTCCTTCGGCGGCGGCATGGGCAGAATGCGGGAGGTCTGCGGTGCTGTCAGCGGCATGCTGATGGTTGCAGGACTCCTGTATGGCTATGACGACATTCTCGACCCCGATGCCAAGAAGAACCACTATGTGCTGGTTCAGAATCTTGCCGGACAATTTCGGGAGCAGGTGGGCGCCATCGTCTGCCGGGAAATTCTCAAGAATCCTGCCTCTGACCCTAACCCCACACCCAGAACGGCTGAGTTCTACCGCGTGCGCCCCTGCACCCGCATGGTGATGACCGCCGCCGGCATTCTCGACCAATACATCGAAGCCCACCCGATTTGCCATGACAGAATACATCTATAATCAGAATGATTTGCCCGAGGGACTGCACTATGGTTTCCGGGAGAGCCGCGCCACCGGCTGCGGCTGGATTGCCGTGCATAATGCGCTGGTGCACATGGGCTATCGGGTGAACATCCCGGCACTGATGCGCACACTGGAGCGGCAGGTGCCTCTGGTTCACGGCAATTTCGGAACCCTGGCCTTTGCTCCCTATTTCTTTTTCCGCGCTCAGGGGTTTCATGCGGAAATCAGCGCCCGCGTGTCCGATTTCGATGCCATCGTCAGCCGCTCAGACTGTGCCCTGCTTTTCTACTACTGGAAAAGCGGCAAGCGCATCGGCTCCCACTTCATCGCCCTGCACAAGGGACTCGATGGAATCACTGCATACAATGTGTACTCCGATTCCAAAGGTGCTGACCACTTAGGCAGAAGTCTTTCCGGCTGGATTGAAGCCAATCACCACTTTGCCTGTGTGCTCACCGGAATCAAGAAATAAACACCGAAAGGGACGATACGATTCCCTTTCGGTGTTATTTATTCGCAGACCCGATTGCGGCGCTTTCGCTCCGCGGCATCCAGCGCCGCGCCGAGACATGTGCCCACAGCAATGCCGAGACTGAGCCCTATGGAGGAATTGCCCGAGGATGAGCCCAAACTCATACCGATGCTGAGGCCTAGACACATATACACTGCCAGCCACGAGGTCTCCGGCTTGGGAAGTGCAAAGCGAGGCCCCTCCTGCCCCACTTCATTAAGGGGCTTGAATCCCGCTTTCTCCAGCACCCGCTGGGATGCTTTATTATTGGGTTCGGTTTCCGCCTCTACAATGTAAACATCCTTCTGTGAAAACGCCCACTCGCACATGGCTTTTACCGCCTCGGTGGTAAAGCCCTGCCCTTCATAGCTTTCGTCAATGCCGTAGCCGATTTCCACGCGGCCTTTTCGAGGTGCTCCCTTAAAGTCCAAGTCGCCCATACGCTTGCCTGTCTGCCTGTCAATCATCTGCCACGGGGTATGCCACAGTCTGTCATCGGGATGCTCCCGGCAGCCCTGCAGCATCTGCGTGTAAGCCTGCGCAAGCTCCTCAGGAAGTGTCATAATGATATCCGCAATCTGCGCATCCTCCATGGGGACAAGCATCATGCGCTTGGTCTTCAGTTTCATTTTTCTCATAACTGCCTCGCTGTTTTTGTAATGCTGTCATTATAGGGTTCCCATGGAATAAGTCAACAGACTTTATGAAAAATTAAGAACGGGGCTTTGCATCGGCGCAAAGCCCCATTCGTCACTCCTCCACATCCATGTCAAGTCCCAGCTCCCTGGGGCGGAAACGGGGACACACGCTCTCGGAGGTGACAATCACCGAAGCCGCCAAGTGCGCACCGATTTCGCAGGCCTCCCCCAGGGACTTGCCGTAGGTCAGACCAATCACCGCACCGGCGCAGAAGGAATCTCCGGCTCCCGTGGTGTCCTTAACCTTCACCTTGCGTGCAGGGCAGTAGCCCTTATCGCCAAAGCGGTCTGCATAGACCGCCCCCTGCGCCCCCATGGTCACAATCATACGGTTAAAATTGGCAGCTTTCACCTTGGCGCTCACGATTTCCATCATTTCCTCCGGGGACTTGTCGTCATAATTTTCGGAGAAGAGGATGCCCGCCTCCTGCTGATTGCACACGAACCCATCCATCTGAAGCAGGAAATCCCGGCGCTCCAGCGCGATGGACATATTGGCAACCACGGCGTAGATGGGTTTGCTGTGCTTCTGCGCAAGCTTCAGGGATTTTTTGACAATTTCCTTGTCAATATCCACCTCCACAACCACACTGTCGGCATTGGTGAAAATCTCATCGCCCTGCTGCTCCAGAATGTCCACAATGGGCATCAGATTGGGGCGCTTGGAGATGGCCGCCACCACATCGCCATCGTTATTGAAAACTGCAAGCCATGTGCCCATGCCGTCCCGGACGGAGCGAATATAATTGGTATTGACCTTGTGATTTTGAAGCCGACGCACCACATCTTCACCGGTGGGCGTGTCATCCACCAGACTTACGAAGGACGGACGAAGCTCGCAGTTGGCAATATCCTCCGCCACATTTCTGCCCACGCCGCCGTAGACCTGCTCCACCCGGCCCACATTGCGCCCGGCAGGGATAAAGGTATCCTCGGGATACCCCTTCACATCTACAAAAACCGCTCCGATAACAACGATACCCATGGCAATACCTCCTGTTGTGTAATAAAGGGAGCTTTAACTCGCTTTGCTCGTAGTCATCAGTCGTCAGTCATCAGAGTGGTGACTTTAGGTGAAAGCGCCGATTTAAGCAAGCATAAAACTGATGACTGATGTCTGATAGCTGATGACTGAAGTTTTAACGGCTACGCCGTTAAAGCTTCCTTTATCTTACCACGCCCTCAGCTCCGGCGCAATCTTTTCTTTCTTTTTTATCCCGGATGTGATAAAATACACACCGAATACAACACAAGGAGAACATTATGACCATTGCAGAAATTCTGTCCCGGGAACTGGGAAAGAAATTGGAACATGTCGAAAATGTAATCACCCTCATTGACGAGGGCAACACCATACCGTTTATCGCCCGCTACCGCAAGGAAATGCACGGCACCATGGATGACACCACACTGCGCAATCTGGAAACCCGTCTGCAATACCTGCGCAATCTGGAGGCGCGCCGTGAGGAGGTCAAAAAGTCCATTGACGCTCAGGGCAAGCTCACCGAGGAGCTTATCCGCGCCATTGCGGATGCCGCCACCATGACGGAGGTAGAAGACCTCTACCGTCCCTATAAACAGAAGCGCCGCACCCGGGGCTCCATGGCAAGGGAGCGGGGACTGGCGCCTCTTGCCGAGGTGATATTTGCGCAGGACGGGCAGGATATCCCCGCGCTGGCTCTCGGATTCATTGATGAAGAAAAGGGTGTAAACACTGCCGAAGAGGCCATCGCCGGTGCCTGCGACATCATTGCCGAAGACCTGAGCGACGATGCCGAAATTCGCAAGTCTCTGCGCGAGCTTGTCATGCGCCGGGGCAGTCTCACAAGCACCGCCGCGGATAGCGAAACCGATACCGTCTACCGTCTGTACTATAACTTCTGCTCCCCCATCTCGCGGCTTCTCGACCATCAGATTATGGCGCTCAACCGGGGCGAAAAAGAGGGCGTGCTGAAGCTTGGTATTACCCTGCCCGGAAACGAAGGTGCCGCACTGGTATGCCGCCGGGCACTGAAACCCACCATGACCGTCAGTTCCTATGTCAAGAGTGCCGCCGAAGATGCTTTTGACCGTCTGATTTTCCCCAGCATCGAGCGGGAAGTACGCAGTGACCTGACTGACCGGGCATCCACAGGTGCCATTCATAACTTCGCACTGAACCTGAAGCCCCTGCTGATGCAGCCCCCGGTGAAGGGCTTCGTCACCATGGGCTTGGACCCCGGCTACCGCAACGGCTGCAAGGTGGCTGTGGTGGATGCCACCGGCAAGGTGCTGGCCACCTCCGTGGTCTATCCCACCTTCAATGAACGCAAGAAGCAGGAGGCCATAGCCACACTGTCCGAGCTGATGAGAAAACACCATGTCCGCCATATTGCCATCGGCAATGGCACCGCCTCCCGGGAAACCGAGGCCATGGCTGTGGAAATGCTGAAAGCTTTCCCCGATGCAAGCTACGCCATCGTCAATGAAGCGGGCGCCTCGGTGTACTCCGCCTCCGAGCTGGCCGCCAAGGAGTTCCCGGACTTTGATGTGAATCTGCGCTCTGCCGTATCCATCGCCAGAAGATTGCAGGATCCGCTGGCCGAGCTTGTGAAAATTGAGCCCAAGGCCATCGGTGTGGGGCAGTATCAGCACGACTGTCCCCAAAAAGAGCTGGAATGTGCACTTGACGGCGTGGTAGAAGACTGTGTCAACGCCGTGGGTGTGGATGCCAACACCGCATCCATGAGTCTGCTGCGCCGGGTTTCGGGTCTGAACGCCACCACCGCAGGCAATATTGTTGCCTACCGTGAGGAAAACGGCCCCTTCACCTCCCGCAGCCAGCTCAAGAAGGTTCCCAAGCTGGGACCCAAGGCATTCGAGCAATGTGCAGGCTTCCTGCGCATTCCCGAGAGCAAGGAAATCTTAGACAACACCGGTGTGCATCCCGAGTCCTACCCTGCCGCAAAGGCGCTGCTGAAGCTTCTCGGAAACCGTGATTTGGAGCATCTGAGCGAAGCGCTGGAATCCTATGGTGCCGGCTCTGCCGCGGCGGCCTGCGGTGTGGGTGAGCCCACCCTGCGCGACATTGCAAAGGAGCTTTCCAAGCCCGGGCGTGACCCCCGTGACGAGCTTCCCGCCCCCGTATTGCGCAAGGATGTGCTGGATATGAAGGATTTGGTTCCCGGTATGGTACTCACCGGCACCGTGCGCAATGTGATTGACTTCGGTGTCTTTGTGGATATCGGCGTCCATCAGGACGGTCTGGTACACATCAGTGAGGTGGCAGCGCGCCGTCTGCGCCATCCCAGCGAGGCCGTGAAGGTAGGCGATGTGGTAAAGGTTATCGTGCTCAAGGTTGAGCCGGACAAGCACCGCATCAGTTTAAGCATGAAACAGGTTCCCAAAGAAAGCTGAAAACCCGTAGTTTCCTTATTTTTTGACAAATTGTAACAATTTCTAAATCTATTGACATTTTTCGTAATCTATCTTATAATGCAGGCAGGAATGTGTTTCTACATTCGCAGAATGGAGCCATTTTATGAAAAAAGCAATGAAAATTATCCTGCCGATTATACTGGTAATATCCATTATTTTGGCAATCGGCTGGTACTTGACGGTATATGACCGCAATTTCGCCCGGGACTTCCTGCTGGCCGAGGCACAGAAGTATGACCTGCGGGGTAACCAGAAGCTCTCCGCATGGTTCTATGACCGCGCCTATAACTTCTCGGGCAAGGACGGCAATGTGGCAATCGAGCTTGCCGAGCAGTATAAGAAGGGCGGCAACTTCACAAAGGCCGAGGTTACCCTCTCCCGTGCCATCCGCGCCGGTGCAACCCCCGAGCTTTACATGGCGCTGTGCAAAACCTATGTGGAGCAGGACAAGCTGCTCGATGCCGTATCTCTGCTTGCCAATCTTTCCGACAGCGAAATCGGCGCGCAGCTTGAGGAGCTTCGTCCCCTGCCTCCCGAGCCAAACTATGAATCCGGGTTCTACACCCAATACATAGAGGTTGCGCTGGACAACGATGCCGGAACAACCTACTTCACCATGGACGGCGGCTATCCCAGCACCCAATCCACGCCTTATCTGAGTCCCATGAAGCTGGAAGCCGGTGAGACGAAAATCTGCGCCATCACCGTGGCCGAAAACGGGCTGGTCAGCCCCATGACCATCCTCAACTACACCGTGGGTGGTGTGATTGAGCCGGTGGTATTTGCCGATGCCGCAATGGAGGAAGCCTTCCGCGCCGCACTGCAAATGGAGGGCAATAAAACCCTGTACACCAATGACCTGTGGCAGATTACGGAATTTACACTGCCCGATAATGCCGGATATCTGGACGATTTGAGCCTGCTTGCCTACGCACAAAAGCTGACCATCGAATCCAAGCGTCTGGACAATTTTGATTTTCTGATTCCGCTGTCCAATCTGAAAACACTGGAACTCAAGAGCTGCTCCTTCCCCGCCGATGCCATGCAGACACTGGGAAAACTCTCCAAGCTGCAGGAGCTGATTATGGATAACTGCGGTCTGAGCACCATCGCCGACTTGGCCGGTGCACAGGGTCTGACCTATGTGAGCATCGCAAACAACACCGTGCGCAATCTGGAAGTATTAAGCACCATGCCCGGTCTGCAAAAGCTGGATTTACAGCACAACGCCGTGGTTTCTCTGGAACCGCTGCAGGGACTGGCAAATCTGGAGGAGCTGAACATCAGCTACAATGCCGTAACCTCTCTTGCACCTCTGGCCTCCTGCGGCTTCCTGACCATTTTGGATGCAAGCCACAATCAGATTGAGACTGTGGAGGGGCTGGCACCGCTGGCACTGCTGGAAAATTTAGCACTGGACTATAATAAAATCAGCGAAATCAATGCTCTAAGCGGATGCACCCGACTCAAGCGGTTGACCTTCTCCAACAACAATGTTTACAATCTGGCACCCGTGTCCGGTTTGGATCGTCTGGAGATTCTGGACTTCTCCTACAACCATGTGTCCGAGATGCCCACCTTCTCCCCTGCTTCCACACTACAGGTTGTGGACGGCTCCTACAATACGGTCAAGAACATTGATTCTCTTGGCAAGCTCTCGGAGCTGACCTATGTATACATGGACTACAACAAGATTTCCTCCGTGGATGCGCTGGAAGACTGCTTCCATCTGGTACAGGTGAATGTTTACGGAAATACGGTGAAAGATGTTTCCAAGCTTACCGCTCACGATGTGATTGTCAACTATGACCCCACAAAAAAATAATGAAAACCTCCCGGGTTCCGTAACCCGGGAGGTTTTTCTGAATGGGAATGGAGAATAAGAGGACTATACCTGCGTTAAAAACTGTAGTGGCGGCTACAGCGGCCCGCGCAGTACCTCTTAGAATTTCGGACAAATCCGATGCAAATTCGTTTCATTTTATCGAATTCACATTGGATATCAAATTATCTTGGGTGCGTTCTGTGCAGGCGACTGATAGTCGCCCCTACGCGAAATATCGCAAAATAATATTCCTATTCCTGCACTAGCACTACTGACAACTGATAACTGACTACTGCACGCACAAACAAGACAAATCCCCCGATGAAAGCTGCTCTTCGCTTCCATCGGGGGATGGTTACTGTTCCAGAATGCTGTCAATAAGCTGCTCGAGAATCATCTGCTGCGAAAGGGGCAGCTTCTGAATCTTGGAAGACAGCCCCAAACCGTCTTCCGGGAGCGTGGAGCCGGTAAGCAGGTAGTCCGTGCTGACCTGCAGGATTCTGGAAATCTTCACGAGATTCTCGGGGCGAATCGCCTTTTTCCCCTGCTCCAGGTTGGAAATCATTTGAATAGAAACATCCATCATTTCCGCAATCTGCTCCTGGGTCAGTCGGCGTTGTTTACGCACAGCATTCACCCGTGAACCGATTTCTTTCAGAAGCTTTTCATCACCCATAGTCGTTACCTTTCCCTTGTGCCAATACAGTAGTTTGCTCTATGAGTGTAATTATATGAATTATAGGCCAATAGTTAATCCGCTATAGATTGATAGTATTAACCTATGGATATATAACAAAATAATATAATGAACTTGCAATAATGCGTTGGAAATTATTGTGAAAATTTATTTTTTCTGACTTTTATCCCGAAATGAATTGACAAACCACTACATAGTTTATATAATACAAAATATGTTTTAGAACACCCATAGGTGAATATTCACCTGTTTGCGAAATAGAATGTGCTGCAGCAGAAAACGGCACACAGAAGGAGGCATGATTTTAATGCCTGAAGATATGAACTTAGGTTTTTCCCTCCAACCAGACCACGAGGAAGAAATTGATTTGGTCAATTTGGTTGGCTATGTTTTGAGACGATGGCGCAAGCTGCTTATAATTGCACTCATCGGATGTCTGCTTGGCGGTATGCTTGGTTATTTTACAACCGAGAACGCCACTTTGAACCCGGATAATCCCGCCCACCATACGGCGCTTGCTACCGTTGAAAACCTGAACATGATGTATCAGCGTTACCAAACTCTTGTTCAAGAGAATCACAACAGCTATCTGTTTAACCTGTCTGAGGGGAAAACATACTACAAAGGCACACAAAACTATTATCTGGCCGTTCTCGGTACGGATTTTTCCGATATGGTGGATACTGCATTTGATATCCACCAAGACCGGGAAGCAATTGCAGAATTGAAAACCCTCTTGGGAATTGCTCCGGAAGATGCCGCGCTCGACCGTATGCTGCGTGTAAGTATTTCCGGTGGGCAAGACCATCTTGTTACAGCATCCGATACCAACCGAATTATCACCTATGAGTTTAATTACATTCAGGAGGATTCGCAGGATGCCATCGCGGCATTTATCGAAAGCTGGATGACACAGCAGGCTGCCTTTTACAAGCAGCAGAAAATATCCCTGAATCTGCGTAAACTCAGCTGTGGATTTATCCCGCACAATAATGTTGACATCACCGATGTGAAGGATGGTATTGTCCAACAGGCTGAAAACATTCGCAAAAAATACGCTGAACTGTATGTAGCTGTTCGCACCAATAAAGACAATCAGTTTGGTGACTACTCCGAATCCATTTTGGAAACACACGCCCGTCAGACCAACCAGTTTCTGGAATTTGATTTAGGGATTACCTCTGAGCTGAAAAATACAATCAAGTATTCTGTCATTGCCTTGATTGGTTTCGTCTGCTTGGGCGGTTTGTGGCTGGTTGCCAAGTATATGCTGATGAACCGCATTCACTCTGTTGGAGAGCTGTCAAATACCTACGGCATGAGGCTGATAGGCTATATTCCCGGGAAACCCTCCACGGACTGGCTGGATAAAAAACTGCGTAAAATGATAGAGCCCGGCGTGGGTGCAAAAACTGCCAGCAGCTGCGAATATCTCTTGGCCGCGCTGTCCCAGATGGACATGGACAGAATCTGTCTGAGCCAGGTAACCATGACCACAGCTTCCACCGCTCTTTGCAATGCACTTCGGACAGGGGGTGCAAATTCCATTCGCGGCGAACTCCACAGGGATGGAACTTTTTTAAAGGAAGTATGCCGCTGTGGCAAGGTCGTACTGGTGGTTACGCTTGAGGAAACCTCCCATACCGACATCCAAGTTGCACTGGAAGTATGCCGACTGCATCATATTGAGGTTGCAGGTGCAATTATCGTAGAAAACACATATTGCTGATATTTCGTCGCATCTGAGCGGAGCAGGTTTATTCCCCTGCTCCGTTTTTATATCCGCAAAGAAGTGGTAGCTGAATACCGAGAAAAAGGATTCTTTCGCTCGCTAACGCTCGCAGGCATCGGGCATCAGCCATCAGGCATCAGTGGCAGTAAAATCGGTGCATTGTCTTAGATAAACGGGTAAAAAACTGATGCCTGAAACCTAAAGCCTGACGGCTGAAACTTTAACGAAACAGGCCAATTCCGGCACCAAACAAACAGAGATAAGCCCACCTGCTGTGAAGCAGGTGGGCTTTCTATACAAATCAATAGAACAGAATATCGGAATAGGTCGGGTACGGCCAGTAAGACTTGGCAGTGTTGGCCTCCAAGGTATCCGCATAGCAGCGCAGCTGCTTCATAACGGGCACCACACTGTTCTTGATATACTGCGCGGCTTCCTCGGCATCGGAAGGAATGCCTTCCAATGCAGTGCTCAGCTTCTCCGTGCACGCATAGAGCGCATTGGATGCATCCGAGAGACACGCAATCAGCTTGCGTTCTGCCTTGGGTTCCATGCCCATACCGGCCTTCGCCTCGGCAGTTGCACACAAATCCTTGGTATAGCTCAGCGCAGCGGGCAGAATCTGGTGCACCGCCATATCCACCATGGTGCGTGCCTCGATATTCACATGCTTGCGGTAAGTCTCCAGATGAATATGATGACGGGCAAGGAACTCCGTCTCGGTAAAGATGCCATGACGGGTCACAAGGTCGATGTTCTTTTGGCTTACATACCGGGGCAGTGCATCGGCGGCTGTGGGGTAATTGCTCAGGCCTCTTGCAGCAGCCTCCTCCTGCCATGCGGCGGCATAGCCGTTGCCATCAAAGAGGACGCGGCTGTGCTCCTTAAAGGCGGTGGAAACCAGCATCTGCAAGGTGGCATCAAAGTCGTCTGCCTTCTCCAGAGCATCGGCAAAGCGGCTGAGCTCCTCGGCCATGATGGTGTTCAGCGCCACATTGGGGCCGGAAATGGACTGAGAGGAACCCACCATGCGGAACTCAAACTTATTGCCCGTGAAGGCAAGGGGGCTGGTACGATTGCGGTCGGTGGTATCCTTGGGAATTGGCGGCATCACATCCACGCCGATGCGGAGCAGGCTCTTCTCGGGGTCGGTGTAGTTGGTACCCTCCACGATGGACTTCACGACCCCCGTCAGCTCCGTGCCCAGGAAGATGGACACGATGGCAGGAGGGGCCTCGGCAGCACCCAGGCGGTGGTCATTGCCCGCATGGGCAACGGTGGCACGCAGAAAATCCTGATATTCGTCCACACCTGCCACGAAGGCGGCGAGGAAGACAAGGAACTGGGCATTCTGGCGGGGAGTCTTGCCGGGGCTGAAGAGATTCTTTCCGGTGTCCGTTGCCAGGGACCAATTGTTGTGCTTGCCGGAGCCATTGACACCAGCAAAGGGCTTTTCATGCAGCAGGCACACAAGATCATGCTTGGCGGCGCACTTCTTCATGATGGCCATAATCAGCTGGTTGTCATCGCAGGCCTTGTTGGCACCACTGTACATGGGTGCCATCTCATGCTGGCAGGGTGCACCCTCGTTGTGCTTGGTCTTGGAGGGGATGCCCAGCCGCCAAAGCTGGCTGTCCAAATCCTGCATGAAATTGGACACGCGAGTGCGGATGGTGCCGAAATAGTGGTCATCCAGCTCCTGTCCCTTGGGGGGCAGAGCACCAAAAAGAGTTCTGCCCGTCAGGCGCAAATCCTCGCGCTTGGCATACAGATCACGGGGTACCAGAAAATACTCCTGCTCCGCGCCCACACAGGTCTGCACACGGTTGGTGGTGGTATCACCGAACAGGCGCAGGATGCGCACGGACTCCCGGGAAACCTCCTCAATGGAGCGAAGAAGAGGGGTCTTCTTATCCAGCGCTTCGCCGGTATAGGAGAAGAAGCAGGTGGGAATGTACAGCGAGCCATCCTTGACAAAAGCGCAGGCCGTGGGATCCCATGCGGTATAGCCTCTGGCCTCAAAGGTGGCACGCAGGCCGCCGGAGGGAAAACTGGATGCATCGGGTTCACCCCGTACCAGCTCTTTGCCGCTAAACTCCATAATCACCCTGCCGTCGGCAGTGGGAGTCAGGAAGGAGTCATGCTTCTCGGCGGTGATGCCGGTCATGGGCTGGAACCAATGGGTATAGTGGGTTGCGCCCTTCTCAATGGCCCAGACCTTCATGGCCTCGGCAATCTCGTTGGCAACATCCAGCGGCAGAGGGCTTCCGCTGCGGATGCAGGTTTCCCATGCGGAGTAAACCATGGGAGACAGGCGGCTTTTCATCGTGGCCTGATTAAACACATCGCTGCCAAACAGCTCCGGGATATCCAAGATTTCACTCATTGGCATAAAATTCCTTTCAGATTTGCGAATTTCCTCGCAAAAAGTCATACTTGCGCATACTATAGAATGATTTTATGACAGCAAAAGAGAAAAAGCAAGGTAAAAAAATGTGCAAAAATAGATGGGTCTTTTCCCCTTTTTTGTGCAGATACATGAAAGTATTCCCAATCTGATTTTAAAAATGAATTTTCGCCGTTTTCAACTTGCATTTTTTTCGTAAAGAGCTTATAATAAGCCCAGTTTTTGAATAAAATCCTCGAAAGGATGATGGATATGAAGTCTTATTCTTGCATGACCAAGCAAGAGCTGGAAGAAGCTTATGCACAAGCTGCCGCCGAATATCAGCGCTGCAAGGATATGCATGTTACCCTCAACATGGCCAGAGGCAAGCCCGCGAAGCAGCAGCTGGATATGGTCAGTGGTATCTTAAATGTACTGACCAGCGCCGATGAGTGCTTCGACGGCAATATTGATGTGCGAAACTACGGTGAGCTGGAGGGGCTGCCCTGCGCGAGAAAGTACTGGGCGGAGATTCTGGACTGCAAGCCCGAGCAGGTATTCATCGGCGGCGTCGCCTCCCTGAATATGATGTTTGATGTAATCTCCCGTGCCTACACCCACGGTCTGCTGCACAGCGAAAAGCCCTGGTGCAAGGAGGAAAAAGTCAAGTTTCTCTGTCCTGCCCCCGGCTATGACCGACATTTCCGAATTGCCGCTGACTTCGGCTTTGAGCTGATTACCGTCCCCATGACGGAAGACGGCCCCGATATGGACATGGTTGAGCAGCTTGTCAAAGACCCTGCCGTGAAGGGCATCTGGTGCGTACCCAAGTACGCAAACCCCACGGGTGTCATCTACTCCGACGAGACCGTGAATCGCTTTGCAAATCTGCATCCTGCAGCTCCCGACTTTACCATTCTATGGGACAATGCCTACGGCATTCACCAGTTTGAGGGGGACTATGTCCCCTTCCCCGATATCATCAGCCTGTGCGAGCGCTCGGGCAATCCCGACATGGTGCTGGAATTCGCCTCCACCTCCAAGATTACCTTCGCCGGTGCAGGCTTCAGCTGCATGGCAGGCTCTGTAGCCAACATCAAGTATTTTGCAAAGCTCTTCGGCGTGCAAATGATTTCTCAGGATAAGGTCAATCAGCTTCGCCATGTGAAATTCCTGAAAGATAAGGCACACACCTTGGAAATCATGGCCGGTCACGCCACCATCATGGCTCCCAAGTTCGCTGTGGTGAAAAAGTGGCTGGAAAATGAAATCCGTCCTCTGGGCTTTGCCAAGTGGACCAATCCCACCGGCGGCTACTTCGTAAGCCTCGACACCATGCCCGGCACCGCAAAGCGGGTGTGGCAGCTGTGTGCCGATGCAGGTCTGACCATGACGGGAGCCGGTGCCGCATTCCCCTACGGCAAGGACCCGCTCGACAGCAACATCCGCATTGCCCCCAGCCTGCCTCCTGTGGAGGAGCTGGAAAAGGCCATGGACATTTTCACCGTGTGCCTGAAACTGGCCGCGCTGGAGAAGCTGCTGAACAAATAATTTTCCAAGCAGGACTGTACCGCAGTCCTGCTTTTTATGTCACATTTTTTCGCTTTTGGCTATGGAATTCGCCTTGTTTTTCTCGCTATCCGCATTATTTTTTTCGTGCCTAAAAATAGTGAAGTATGCTTTTCGGCAAGTTGTCGGAAATCTTTTTTCATTTTTGTCTGATATGTCGAAAATACAAAATTAGGCTTCGGCTCATTGATTTTTGGAAGAAAAGAAAATATAATGATAGACAGAATAGACCGACTATAGTCGGGTATTTTCTTAAAAACAGGGAGGAATTTCCAATGAATGAACTGCAAGAAAAAATCAGTGCAATCGGCTGTGTTCCTGTCATTAAGCTGACTAACCCCGAGCAGGACGCAGGTCCTCTGTCCGACGCTCTGTGCGCCGGTGGTGTTCCCATCGCTGAGATCACCTTCCGTGCCGCCGGTGCCGACAAGGCCATGAAGATCATGCTGGAGCGTCACCCCGATATGATGGTCGGTGCCGGCACTGTCCTGACCACCGAGCAGGTTGATGCCACCATCGCTGCCGGCGGCAAGTTCGTCGTCACCCCCGGTCTGGATGTTGAGATTGTGAAGTACTGCCAGGAGAAGGGTATCACCTGCTTCCCCGGCTGCACCACCCCCACCGATTACCACGCTGCCTACAAGCTGGGTCTGGAAGTTTTGAAGTTCTTCCCCGCTGAGCAGAGCGGCGGTCTGGCCAAGATTAAGGCTATGGCTGCTCCCTTTGCCATGTTCAAGGTCATGCCCACCGGCGGCATCAACCTGAAGAATCTGGCTGAGTACATCGCTTGCCCCACCATCGCTGCCTGCGGCGGCTCCTATATGTGCCCCGACAAGCTGATTAAGGAAGGCAAGTGGGACGAGATTACCGAGCTGTGCAAGCAGTCCGTGCAGATTGTAAAGGAGACTCGCGGTGCTTGAGTATAAGCTTGCCCACATCGGCATCAACAACGACAACGAGGAAGAGGCTCTGAAGGGCGCGAAAATGCTGGAAGCTCTCTTTGGCTTCAAGGTCAAGGTCGGCAACTCCTCCATCTTCACCGATACCTATGTGGAGTTCAACAAGTATCAGGGCAGAGGTAAGCACGGTCATATCGCCATTGCCACCCCCGATATTAAGGCCGCTGTAGAAGATTTGGAGTCCCGCGGTTTTAGCTTCATTGCTGAGTCTGCCGTTATCAAGGACGGCAAACTGAAGGCCATCTACATCACTGACGAAATCTGCGGCTTTGCTGTTCATCTGGTTCAGCCGTAAATCACAACCAAACATACTTTTACGATTGCGAGGAAAATAAATTATGGGAAGAATTGTTACCTTTGGTGAGCTGATGCTCCGCCTGCAGCCCTACAACTACGAGCGTTTTGTCCAGTGCGACCATGTGGAGTTCACCTTTGGCGGCGGCGAAGCCAATGTTGCAGTGTCTCTGGCAAACTACGGCATGGATGCCGCTTTCGTTACCAAGCTGCCCACCCACTCCATCGGTCAGGCTGCTGTCAACTCCCTGCGCCGCTATGGCGTTGACACCTCCATGATTGTCCGCGGCGGCGACCGTGTGGGTATCTACTTCAACGAGAAGGGCGCTTCTCAGCGTGGCTCCGTCTGCGTGTATGACCGCGCTCACTCCGCCATTCAGGAGGCTGCTCCCTCCGATTTCGACTGGGACAAGATTTTCGAGGGTGCCGACTGGTTCCACTTCACCGGCATTACCCCCGCTCTGGGTTCCAATGTTGTTGAAATGTGCGTTGCCGCATGTAAGGCTGCCAAGGCTCGCGGCGTGAAGATTTCCTGCGACCTGAACTACCGCGGCAAGCTGTGGAGCCGTGCAGAAGCTCGTGCCGCTATGACCGAGCTGTGCCAGTATGTTGATGTGTGCATCTCCAACGAGGAGGATGCAAAGGATGTCTTCGGCATCGAGGCCGAGGCTACCGACATCTACGGTGGCTCCCTGAACCACGAGGGCTACAAGTCCGTTGCCAAGCAGCTGGCTGACAAGTTCCACTTCGAGATGGTCGCTATCACCCTGCGTGAAAGCCACAGCGCTTTCGACAACGGCTGGAGCGCAATGCTGTACAATGTTGCCAAGGATGAGTACTGCTTCTCCAAGAAGTACAACCTGCACATCATCGACCGCGTCGGCGGCGGTGACTCCTTCGGCGGCGGTCTGATTTACTCCCTGCTGACCGGCAAGGATACCCAGGCTGCAGTTGAGTTTGCTGTTGCTGCTTCCGCTCTGAAGCACTCCATCGAGGGCGACTACAACATGGTCACCGTTGCTGAAGTTGAGAAGCTGGCCGGCGGCGACGGCTCCGGTCGTATCCAGAGATAATTCTCCTCAATAACGCAATGAAGCCTCCAAGCGAAAGCTTGGAGGCTTTTTATGTAAGATATGCTTTTGTTTTTCCCGCACAAAACCGGGAATGAATGCAGGAATAGGAGTATATTACTGCGTTACGAATCGGGCGCAATAGCTCCCTCCCGGAGGGAGCTATATTAGATTGTGTGTATCGCAGTAATCATCCTCTTATTCTACCTTAGCCACTTACCGAAAAATCCCTCCGGGAACCGGAGGGATTTTATCAGTCCATATTGATTTTGCGAAGCTGCTCCACGGCGCTGAGCATGGCCTGACGGCCATCATCCACAGAGGTAAGCAGGGCATTCAGGCGGGCATTAGCCTGGCGGGCGGCATCATCATAGGTCTCGGCAGCGGATTGCGCCTTGGTAATGGCCAGCTGAACAAATTCCTCCGCAGAAGAACGGATCTTCTGCGCCCGTTCCTTGGCCTCACGCTCGGCACGCTCCGCACGGCGGTACGCCTCAAGCTCCTGCATGGGGCCGTAAAGATTCGTGGCCGCAGGCTCGGCAGCAGTCACAGGAGCCGCAACCGCAACAGGTGCAAGCCCCTCGGGCTGAGCGCTCAGCTTCCCCTCGAGAGAAACCACTCTACCCATCAGTGCATCGCGCTCCTGGGTGACAGCATCCAGCCGGGCGCGCAGTTCCTCAAGCTCGGACGAGGATACAGCGGAATTCTGCCGGGCATTCAACTGCTGGCGGAGCATCTCATTGTCCAAGGTCAGCTGATTCACCTGCTCGCTGTGCTTCATATTCAAGAACTCCAGGTAGTTGACCACATCGGAGCGATTAAAGCCATTGAATGCAAAACGAAAATTCTGATCCATGGAACGGCCCTACTTTCACAAATATTTGTATTATCATACCACAGCATCCGCGAAAAAACAACAAAAAAATCATTTTGTCAGACTATAAATTTAGCCGTCCCGAATTTCGGGACGGCTAAATACTTTACTTTTTCCGCATTTTTACCACATAGGCGCCAAGTCCCGCTGCTGTTCCCAGCGCAAGAATCAGGAATGCCCATGCAAGCACATATGTAAAATCATGGGATGTCTGTTCCAGAACATCCACCTGCGGTGCTGCTTCCACACTCGGATAGGTGGTAACAATGGGCTCCGGCTCCTCCACCTGAAGCTCCGGGATATCGGCGCGCCACTCATAAACCTTTGCCTCACAGATGGCACAGGTGCCCTCCATCATATCCGGAAGTGCAGCATAAGGATTCCATTCGGACACGCGGTGATCTTTCCGTGTATAATCCCGGCGGTATTTATAACCGCAGCCGCTGCACACAAATTCACTGTAGCCAAAGGTATCACAGTCCGGGTCAATAAGCTCCTCTACATAGGAAGGATTCTCACACTGCTCCGGGCTTGGCAGTTTTTCCTGATTTTGAGAAACATGGGTTTCCAATTTGCCGGTGGGCGCATCTATTTTATAGTTCCATGTCTTATAAATCTTTGCTGCCGCCTGACCGACTTCCACCCGAGGAGCCATGCTCAGCTCCATGGCGTTAATCCGGCCATCGACAATACAGGTACTGACTTCGGCCTTGCCGTTCTGCATCAGCGTATACTGCAGCACAACGCCCACGATGCCGCCGCTGTAGGTCGTGCCCTTGGCACCCATATAGGCATCCAAATCCACCCGGCAGGACAAAATCACGGGGAAGCCATAGGCAAGCATACCGCCAAGGTAGGCAGCATCCGCGGTTTCGGTATTTGCATCATGGCAGACGAGGGTAACAACAGCCTTGCACTGCGTCATGGACACGCTACCATAGCCCACCAAACCGCCAAGGCCATAGTAGCCATCGCCGGAAAGCTTCAAATCACCGACAACTGCGCAGTTTTCAAAAGTACTTTCAAAAGCGGCACCGGCAATGGCACCGACAAAAATATTCTCAGAGCTTTCTAAATCGGAATGCACTCCCAGCAGTGTCAGATAATCCACGCGGCCGCCCTGCATCACACTGAAAAGGCCTGCGCCGACACAGTCCACGCTCTGTTCATTCTTCGCAAGAACCGGGAATTCCTCATCTCCGGGTTTGGTGATTTCCAAATTCAGAATTGCGTGACCGTTGCCGTGGAAGACACCGGAAAAAGCAGGACTGTCCCACTGCACACCGGACATATCAATATCACGCATCAGGCGGTAGGTTGCATCCGGCTTTTCGGAAATTTTCAGCATATCGCGTACATCCCAGATAGGGATTTCCGAAGCGGAGGCTTCTACCGAAGTCATCTCTCCAACCGCATAGGAGGGCAGCAGCATTACACTGCACAACGCGCAAAGCAGCAGGAGGGCACATAATCTCTTCATAATTTTCTCCTTAAGGTTTCTGCCAATAGTATAGCACATTCCGAAAGGAAGTCAACAAAAGTACGGATTAAATCCCCTTTTGAGAAGAAACGGAAAGCAGACAGAATCCGCGATTTGACGCAGCTGCAAGAGAGGCCGGGACAGGATTGGGGGCGAAGGTCACCTGCGGGCATTGTCTGTCCGCACTGCGAAAAGCATGGGTTTCCGAAGCCGTTGCCGCGCGCCCAATGCGCAGCAGATTGGGATTGGTGCTGTCGCAGGGACGAATGGCAACCACTTTGGAAAGTTTACTGCCACTGCCCGTGGGCACATGGACAATCTGGCCGACCTCAAGTCTTTCATTCGTTGAGATATAGGTGTACGGACGGGCTCCGCCTGCGAAGCAAACATCCACATAATAACGGGGTTTATGAAAGAGAAACATAAAAAACACCTTCCTTAGTCTGTAAAAGAATTATAATTCGATTATAGGAAGAAAGATGTCTAAAAAAACGGACTGCGGAAAGAAACAAATAATTTTTACGGGAAATGGCAGAATATCTCGGTTTCAAAACGCAAATTAAGAGGACTATTACTGCGTTCCTCATTCAGAAATCGTGATTCGGGAAAAACGCAAAGAGCAGACGGCTTTCCCGTCTGCTCTTTGTGTTAAAACTCTCCGGCATCGTACATAATAGCGGACAGCGCGCACAGCGGCGCGGTCTCACAGCGCAGGATGCGGCGACCCAAGGTGCACACCTGCAAGCCTGCATCTCTTGCCTGCTCCACTTCCCCATCGGACAGGCCGCCCTCCGGCCCTGTCAGGATGCTCACCGTGCGATAAGCCGCTCTGCCCAGCGCCATGCGAAGCGTCAGCGCCTGCTCATGCTCATAAAAGAGAATGCCCAAATCTGCTGCTTTTGCCCGCTCCAGTGCTTCGCGGTAGCTTCCCAGTGTAATCACCTCGGGAATCACACCACGCCCGGACTGCTCGGCCGCTGAAGCGGCTATCTTCTGCCAGCGCTCCAGCTTCTTGCCGATGGTCTTGGCATCCGCCTTAAATACGCACCGGGAACTGGGAAAAGCAACAATCTCCGCAGCACCCAGTTCCGTTGCTTTCTGAATCACATGCTCCAGCTTATCCGCCTTGGGAAAGGCCATATACACGCTGACTGCCGCCTTAGGCTCAGAGCCGGCCTCACGGCGCTGCAAAACCTCCAAAGGCAAACTCTCACCCTCCGGGTCTAAAACAGCGCACAGGCACTCGTGCCCCTCCCCATCGCATACCAGAACCTGTTCTCCCTTTTTGAGCCGCAAAACTCTTGCATGATGGGCGTTTTCGCCGGTCAGGACAATGATATCATCTGCCATAGCTTCGGCAGATGTAAAAAATCGGGTCATTACAATCATCCTTTCTGCCGCTAGTTTAACAAAAAGAATCGCGCATGGCAAGATAAAATGTCGAAAGTTTCGGTGGTTTCCCATTGATAGCATTTAGGGCGCAAGAGAGGGGACTCGACTGAATCAAGGAGTTGCCGTGGTCAAGCCGACGGCAAGCAAGTGTCCACCGGACACTTGCATTGAATTGGTTCGAGTTCCCTCTCTTGCACCAAAAAGTCCCCACCCCGATAGGGGTAGGGACTTTTTGGTGCAAGAGAGGGGACTCGAACCCCCACGGCGAAGCCACACGCACCTCAAACGTGCTTGTCTACCATTCCAACACTCTTGCAAGTGCTTAAGTATTATATAGGCAAAGTGAATTTTTGTCAATAGTTTTTCTGTTTGATGGGTAAATCCTTTCTTTTCGTGAAATCACTTTCACAATTCTTTTATCTATGCTATAATGATAAAAATCAAGGAGGTGTGCCTATGTTTGATTTTCTGAAAAGCCGCCGGACGGAGCCCGTCCTGCCGGATGGGGTGGTGCGCCGCCGCTACCGTTTCTTCGGGGAGGTACAGGGCGTGGGTTTTCGCTATCGCGCGAAGTATGCCGCCGAAACACTGGCACTCACCGGCTGGGTAGAAAATGAAGAGAACGGCTCCGTCACCATGGAAGTTCAGGGTAAGCCGGAAATCATCGACAAAATGTTTCCCATCATCATCCAGAGCGACTGGATTCATATTATGGATATGCAATGCAAGGAAATCCCGGTAAATGTGTGGGACAGGGGCTTTCATGTGAGAGGATACTAAAATTCCCGGGAAGGAAACTTCCCGGGATTCATTTTACTCGGCAATAATCCGATACCACCGTTCCAAAATTCGGCTCTGTTCAAGGCAGGAAGCCGTTTCCATGCCACGCCGGGCCATAGCCTCTGCCTGCTCGGGATTTTCCAGAAGCTTTCGCATCGCTTGCGCAAAGGCATCCGTGTCCCCTACAGGTGTCAGGAAACCGTTCACACCATCTTCGATGTATTCATCGGAACCGGCACAATTCGTGGAAACGCAGGGAATTCCCAGCATCATGGCTTCCAGCAAGGCATTGGAAAGGCCCTCGTAGTCCGAAGACAGCACAAAAACCTGTGCATCCTTGATGCGCTCGTGAATATCCTTGACACCACCGGGAAGCTGCACTCGCTCTTCCAGCTTCATCTTCCGAATGAAGGCACTTGTTTCCTCCTGCAGCGGCCCATCCCCATAAATCGTCAGATTGGCCTCGGGAAAGTCTGCGCAGATTCGGGAAAAAGCTTCCAGCAGCATTTTATGATTCTTCTGTGGAGCAAGTCTTCCCGCTGTGACAATTCGCCCGGGGGTCACGCCCGCGCGCCGCGCATGCACCGTGATAGGATTGGGGATGATTGCACAGTTGGAAATCCTGATTTTCTCAAAATATCCGGCAGCTCGCTTCGTCTGGAATACCACCGCCTTAGCCTTTGGGTACAGCAGGTTTGTGAGCAAATCCACGCCCTTGGAGCGGCCATCCATATAGGGGTCATTGCGCTCGGACACAACAATGGGAATATTCAGCCCTATGCAGGCAATCTGTGTCACAACATTCACACGGGCTGCAAAAGAGAGGATACAATCCGGCCGATATTCTTTCGCCAAGCGGCGTATGCTCTGAATCCATCCGGGCAGACGGCGCAGACGGGAGGCATTCCCTCCTGTCAAATCCACCACCCGAATGTTTTCACTCAGCACATAATCCACCCGGTTATACAAAATCATGGCAATGGTAACATCCCACCCCCGAGACACAAAATCCTCGGAAATCAGAGAAATCACCCGCTCAGCACCGCCGAACTCCATACTTCCCATGACAATCAAAAGTCTTTTTTTCATAGCTTAATCTTCCATCCTGAAATTCAAATGCGACTGACTTTATTTTAAGCAATATGAGAATACATGTCAAGGAAAAAGCCGTGCTCCATGAATGGTTGGCAGCTACAGCGAAGAAGTACTGCCAACGATTTGAACGAAGGACATGTGAAATATCGCAATGCGGCGATGTGAAATTATGGCTAACACCACTGTGAAATCGAATACTGAAGCATCCGGTGAAATGAAATAAATCCTCATACGCCCGCAAGCATTTTACTTGCCGCAGGCAAATTTCACGCCGGTCGTACATTCCATAAATCCCGGAGGGATTTATTTCACTGAAACGAAAAAGGATATCCTTTCGGATGTCTTTTTTCGTTTCAGGAGGTACCGCCCAGATTTGTTTGATTGCCTGCCAGAGGCAGACAATCATGGTGTCGCCGCCGTCCAGCCGTCGGCGAACAACAGTCCCCCGGACTATTGTATTTGATTTTCAAATCATGAGTGGTATCTCCAAAAAAGAAGACACCCGAATTGGGTGTCTTCTTTTTTGGAGGTACCGCCCAGATTTGAACTGGGGAATGAAGGTTTTGCAGACCTTTGCCTTACCACTTGGCCACGGTACCATATTGGAGCGGGCGACGAGGCTCGAACTCGCTACCTCCACCTTGGCAAGGTGGCGCTCTACCGGATGAGCTACGCCCGCATATGAACTTAAATGGTGCCTCCGGTCGGAATCGAACCAACGACACGCGGATTTTCAGTCCGCTGCTCTACCTACTGAGCTACAGAGGCATATATAAGAGTGAAGCCAAGCTTCACTCTTAAAATGGCGACCCGGAACGGACTCGAACCGTCGACCTCCAGCGTGACAGGCTGGCGTGCTAACCGACTGCACCACCGGGCCAGATATGGTGGGAACAACAGGGCTCGAACCTGTGACCCCATGCTTGTAAGGCATGTGCTCTCCCAGCTGAGCTATGCTCCCAAACCTTTGGCTGTCACCGAACACTCTCAGCGACATGGGTAATTATACACGCAGCGGCTCCATTTGTCAACAGTTTTTTCCTGAAAGCCTTCCCGATTCCTCAGGAAAGCTTTCATGCTGTCAAAACCGCATTATACTCTTTTAAGCAAATCCGCAATATCGGCAGGAGTAAACCGGTAGACCGTATCACAGAACTGGCACTCCACCGGGAAGGGCTTGTCCTCCTCCATGATTTCCGTCAGCTCCTTGCGCCCCAAGCTGATGAGTGCGCTCTCAACACGCTCCCGGGAGCAGTAGCACTTGTAGCTGACCTCGGTGGTCTCCATGAACAGTGCGCCCAAGTCGCCGCAGACCTGGCCGAGAATTTCCTCCGGTGTCAGGCCGTCCTCCAGCATGGGGGTGACGGCACCGGCGGCCTGAATTCCCTTCTCCAGCTTGTCGATAATCTCATCAGGTGCACCGGGCAGGAGCTGAATCAGATATCCGCCCGCTGCTTTCACACTCAGGTCGGTATCCACCAGCACGCCGAGGGCACAGGCAGTGGGAATCTGCTCGCTCTGAGCAAAGTAGGCTGTCACATCATCGGCAATCTCACCGGAGACCAGCTCCGTAGACCCGATATAAGGCTCCTTCATCTGCAGGTCACGAATGACGGTAAGGGTGCCGTTTGTGCCCACGGTTGCGCCCACATCCAGTTTTCCCTCGTACTTTTCAACCAGCGGCACATTGCCCTCGGTAACACAGCCGCGGACATTGCCCACAGCATCAGACACCACGGTGATGGTGCCGATGGGGCCGCCGCCGCGGATTTGCAGGGTCATGGAGCCGTTTTCTACCTTCTGCATATTGCCCATCATGGAAGCGGCAGTCAGTGCGCGGCCAAAAGCCGCCGTGGCATTGGGGGTCGTCTTCTGAATCTGTGCGCCGCGCTGAACCAGATTGGTTGCGCGAATGGCGGTAAGCTTGACAAATCCGTCCATGGTCATGCCACGGACAATATAATCCTTCATTTTATTCTGCCCTTTCTCGCTTTGATATAGATACGCTGTTCGCCCTCCCGTGGGGCTTCCATACGGCGGTCTGCATAGACCCCAATTCCGGTGAAGCCTGCAAGCCGCAGGTAAGAAACTAAGGTGTCCGCATCGTAGGCGTACTCCCGGTGCTCCTCGAAGGAGCGCTCCCAGAGTCTGCCTCTGCGCTGGAACAAATCCATGCCATAGGAGAGGATATTGGTATTTTCGTCAAACTCGCCCCGCCAGATGCAGTACACATCGTCATCCTCATCCAGAAAAACCTGACCGTCCATGGCATGAAGTTTTTCGGGGGTATTCACATCGAAGATAAAGAGGCCACCGGGATTCAGTGCTTTATAGACCCGACAAATTGCTTCCAGACAGTTCGAAGGCTCCGTGATGTAGTCCAAACTGTCCAGCGCGCACACTGCCAAGTCCACACCCACGGAGAGGTGCAACTGCTGCAATGCCTGATGGATGAACTGCGGAGGACTATCCAGCTCTGCGCAGCGGCTCTGGGCTACGGTGAGCATATCCTCGGACAAGTCCACCCCCGTGGTGCGGATTCCGAGCTTTGCAAGGCGCAAAGCTACAGAGCCGGTGCCGCAGGCCAAATCCACAGCCGTGCGGGGCTTTAAGCCCTCCTTTTCCCAAATGGTGCGGTAGAACTTAACAACGGCATCATAGTCCACATCATTGGTCAGCCGGTCGTAGGAGGCGGCCAGATTTTTATAAGCATTCATTTTGGTTCTCCTCTTGACACAAAAACGGGGAGGGTCTCCCCTCCCCGAATCAGGTTACGCTTAGTGCTTGAAGATGCTGAAAATCTCGTCGATATCGCCGATGTCACCGGAGGTAACAGGGTGAGCGGTGCCGGCCAGAGGTGCGTGGATATCGTCACCGTCGGCAGCGCGGGCAGCGGGATTCACAGGACTGCCGTCAAAACCGGTAGCAATGACGGTAACGCGCATCTCCTCGCCGCAGTCCTCGGAGCAGGTTGCACCGAAGATGATGTTGGCATCGGGGTTCACAGCCTCCTGCACAATACCGGCAGCGGTCTCCACATCGTCCAGGGTCATCTCGGAAGAACCGGTGATGTTAATCAGGACACCGGTAGCACCGTGGATGGAGGTCTCCAGCAGTGGGCTGGAAACAGCGGCAGTAGCAGCCTCCACAGCCTTCTCGCGGCCGGAGGAAGCACCCACGCCCATGTGGGCACGGCCTGCGCCCTTCATAATGGCGGACACATCGGCAAAGTCCAGGTTGATGATGACATTCTTGGAGAAGCCGACCAACTCGGAAATGGAGGTAACGGCCTGCTTGAGCACATCATCGGCAATGCCGAATGCATTGGCAAAGGTAATCTTCTGGTCGGTGACATACTTCAGGCGGTCATTGGGGATGATAATCAAGGAGTCCACCTTGGAGGACAGCTCCTTGATGCCTTCCTCAGCCTGACGCATACGGTTTGCGCCCTCGAACTTGAAGGGCTTGGTCACAACACCGACCGTCAGGATGCCGGCCTCATGAGCAATATCGGCAACGATGGGAGCAGCGCCGGTGCCGGTGCCGCCGCCCATACCGGCGGTGATGAAGACCATATCGGTACCCTCGAGCATCTTGGCAATCTCAGCACGGCTCTCCTCGGCGGACTTGCGGCCAATCTCAGGCTTGGAACCTGCGCCCATACCGCCGGTGAGCTTCTCACCAATCTGAACCTTGGTTCTGCATGCGGACTTGTTGAGATCCTGCTTATCGGTATTGACAACCACAAAATCCACACCGTTCACGGTGCCGTCCATCATGCGGTTGATAACATTATTGCCTGCGCCGCCGATGCCGACGACCTTAATTTTCACAACACGATCCTGAATTGCTTCGGGCATATCGAGATTCCTCCTATTTATGTCACGGGAATGATTTTTGGAATTCTTTTTCATTACAATTTACACCTTTGTATATTCTAACTTGAAAAGCCCGAACCGTCAATAGAAAAAACGCATAAAAAGTCTGTTTCTTTCCAATACAGGCAGGTAAAATATGCCGATTCCGGCATTATCCGAAGGGAGTAAAGCCAACCTGATCGGGCCATGTCACAAAGCTGACATCCAAGATACCGTTCTGGTAGTCGGACATCTGCAAAATCACATCCACCATGCAGGCAATTTTATACTCCGTATTGCCGTTGTCACCCAAATTGACCTGATACTGGGTGCCGTACCACAGAATGATATCGTCCAGTCGGGTAACATCCACACTGGCTACATCGCCCATGACATCGTTCTTTTCCAGCTGCTGCAGGATATCCAGAGACGCATCCAGCTTGGCAGCACCTGTAATCACATTGGGGTTGTCCTCGTTCTCCTCGCCCACATAGAAGCTCTCCTGCGCCACGGCGATGGCACCGACAGAGGGTTCTGCCAGCTCCACACCCAGAACCTTGGTGTATTTATTCGCACCGGACAGATTGGTCTGGGACACGATTTTGCCATCGGAGTTCATCAGCCACCAACCGCTGTCGGTATCGGAGATGGCGTACACCACATCCTCTTCCTCAATTTCAATCTTAACCGTATCGGGCAGTTTTATACCGATGCGGACATTGCGCACATAGGGAAGATTGGCAAGAATCTGACCGGCGGCGCGGGCTCTGCCGAAGGTCAGCAGATTGTCACCGGCGGAGATGCCCGAAGCCTGACGAACCGTGTATGGGCTGTAGGCCTGTGCACCGGACACCATAATCTTGTCCTCATCCACTCGGAAGAACACCGACAGCGCCAGAACCAGCGCAACCACCACCGCAAATACGGACAGCATCTGCACCAGAAAACGGCTGCGGCTGAACGCCTTCGGCTCGGTGTAGACAATGGCGGGAGGCGCTTTTTTCTTCTTCACCTTGTTGAGCGCAAATGCAGGGTCATCCGCCATACCGGCCTTGGCCGGCTTCTTGGAAAAGAAAGATTTAAATGCTTTCTTATCCGCCTTGCGGCGCTTCTGCTTGGCAGCCTGATAGGGCACATACCCCGAATCCCCGCTTTGGGGCTTTTTCGCGGATGCCGCGCGCTTTTTATTGCCATTCGCAGTAGCCTTCGATGCACGCTGCGCACCCTCGGGAGCGCGGCGGCGTTTGACGGATGCTGTATGGGTTTTATCTTCATTCGGGGTAGACTTCGGCGCACGCTGCGCGCTTTCCTGGGCGCGGCGTGGCTGTTGAGAGTCACTTCCGGGAATGTTTTGCTGTTGATCCATAGGCTTCCTCCGTAGGGGATTGTCCTGAGCTGTACAGAAAAAAATCAGTATCAGATCAGCTGTTCTATAATATCGCAGATTCGCTCTGCGCTGTCAAGTCTGACCAAACTGTGAAGGGTTTTACGCATCTCGGCGCGGCGGCTGTCATCGCATAGCAGCTCTTTAATTTCACCGTAGAGCTTTTCTGGTGTGCACTCCGACTCCACGATGGTCACGGCTGCATCCTTGTCAGACAGCACCCGGGCATTCTTCTCCTGATGGTTGGCCGTGACATTGGGCGACGGAATCAGCACCGCCGGGATGCCGGAAGCACCGATTTCATTGCAGGTTGCGGCACCACTGCGAGAAATCATCACATCGGCAGCAGCCATAAGCTGGGGCATATTGTAGAAATACTGCTCCATGGAGATGGCCTTGTCCGCACTCAGGTCGATGCCCTTTTCGGCTACCAGCTTCGGCATCCACTCCCAGCCGAATTTACCGGTGGCATGGATATGTTTAAATGGGAAACCGTCCTCCTTTTCCATGCGGAAAAGCTCTGCCATGGTCTCATTCATGCGCTTGGCGCCAAGACTTCCGAAGGCGGACAGGACGACCTTCTCGTCCTCGCCGATTCCCAGATGCTTGCGGGCATCGCTGCGGTTTAAGTAAATGAAGTCCTGCTTGACGGGCATACCCACCACCTCCACCTTGGAGGGATTCTTGTAGTGGGGCACGGACTCCGCAAATGCAACCAGCACGCGGGTTGCCGTCTTGGCGGCAAGCTTGGTGGTGACACCGGGCAGGGCATTGGATTCGTGCACGAGGGTGGGAAGCCCCAGTGCGTGTCCGGCTCTCAGAGCCGGGAAGCTTGCATAGCCGCCGGTACCGATGACCATATCGGCACCGAAATCCCGAAGAATCTTCTTGCACTGACCCACAGCGGACAGTGCCATATGGACTGCCTGCACATTCTGCTTGACGGCGGCAAAGCTTTTCTTGCGGCTCAGGCCGGAAGCGGGCAGGCACTTGAGGGCATACCCGGCCTTCGGTACAAGAATCTCCTCCATGTGCCCCGTGGCACCGATGAAGAGAATCTCGCAGTCGGGATGGCGGCTTTTCATCATATCCGCCACAGCAATGGCGGGATTGATATGCCCCGCCGTTCCGCCGCAGGTAAACACAAGCTTCATAGGATTATTCCTCCAAGACTTTACTTTCTTTGCGATGACGGGAAATCTCCAAAAGAATCCCCATCTCCCCTAAGTTCACCGCCAGCGCCGTGCCGCCATAGGAAAAAAACGGCAGGGCAATCCCGGTGGACGGGAGCAGATTGGTAACGACGCCGAGATTCAGCACCGTCTGAACTGCGATTAAGCTCACCAGCCCCGCCCCCAAAATGGTGGAAAATCGGTCTCTGGCATTTATGGCAATGTAGTAGCCTCTGGCAATAAGTGCCATAAACAGCACGATGATTGCGCAGGCACCCATCAGCCCCAGCTCCTCACAGATAATTGCAAAAATATAATCGTTATACTGAAACGGCAGATACAGATATTTTTGGCGGCTTTTGCCGAAGCCCAGCCCCAGCAGGCCGCCGGAGCCGATGGCATAGAGCGACTGCAATATCTGGTAGCCCGTATCGGCCGGATCCTCCTCCGGGTGAATCCACGCAGTGATGCGATCCCCTGCATAGCCCATGACGGACACATACACCGCAACGAATGCCACCGCCAGTGCCGCCCCAAGGCCAATCCACTTGGGCGGGGTTCCGGCAATGAACATCATGGTCACTGCAACAAGCCCCATCAGCATAATGGCGGACAAGTGCTTTTCCAGTGCCAGCGGAATCAGAATTCCCATCAGCGCTGCACCAAAGCCCATCACACCATAGCGAAAGGAATGCGCCCGCTCGCCATAGTCCCGGGTGAGCCGTGCAAGGAAGAGAATCTCGGAGAATTTGGCAATCTCCGAGGGCTGAAACTGCACAGGTCCCAGACTAATCCAGCGCTTGGCTCCATTGACGGAGGTGCCGAAGAAAAGAACAAACAGCAAAAGTGCGATACCCGCAAGATATACCGGCAGCGCCAGACGATACCACACCTTGGTATCCACCCGGCTGAAAAATGCCATGGCGCACAGCCCAAGTACTGCGCAAAGACCCTGCCGCCCCAAGTAGCGGACGGAGCTGGTATACAGGGTATCATACTGACTTTGGGCAGCACTGGCAGACCAGAGCATCGCAAGCCCTACCGCCAGCACCGAAAGCAGCAGAATCAGGAAAGGATAATCGACGCTGTCCCGGCTCGGACAGTGGTTCTCTTTGGGATGCAGGAAATTCTGCACCGCAAAAGCTCCTTTCGGAAAAAGTTAAACAATCTTGCCGATGGAAATCCACGCCACAAGGCACATGAGCCAGGACACGGCGGCAAAGGTGACCACAATTTTTTCTTCCTTCCATCCGCACATCTCAAAGTGATGGTGAATGGGAGACATCTTAAACAGGCGCTTTCCGTGGGTTGCCTTGAAATAGGACACCTGCAAAATTACGGACAGTGTCTCCACGATATACACAAAACCCACGAAAATCAGAATCAGGGGCATATCCAGCGCAAAGGACAGCGCGCACACCGTGCCGCCCATGAAGAGGCTGCCGGTGTCGCCCATGAACACCTTGGCAGGGTGCCAGTTATAGCACAGGTAAGCAATCAGGCCACCCACCATAGCGGCAGGAAGAACCGCAAGGTCAAACCGTCCCATGGCGATGCTGGCCGCGGTGAAGAACACCATGACGGGAATCGTGACGGAGGAGGACAGGCCATCCACACCATCGGTTAGATTCACGGCGTTGACACACCCCACCATGACGAACATGGCAAAGAAAGTATACACCAGCGGATGCACCATCAGACGAATGGAGGTAAAGGGGATGAACAAATCCATGCTCATGTTGCCGGTGCGGTACATGGAGTAAAGAAAGACAGCGGAAACTGCCATCTGTAAGGCGGATTTCTGAATGGCAGTCAGACCCAAGTCCCGCTTGAATTTGACCTTGCAATAGTCATCCAGAAAGCCAACCAAGCCGAAGCAGAACGCCAGTGCAAACACAAAGAAGCAGGAGCGGTCGGAAGACAGCGGGATATTGCCAATCAGGACAAGCAGTGTGGCAAAAATGAACATCAGACCGCCCATGAGGGGGGTGCCTGCCTTGTAGTTATGCCAGATGGGGCCGATATCCCGGACGGACTGTCCCGCCTTCAGTGCACGGAGCACCGGCAGGAGCAAAAAGCCCAGAAGACCCGAAAGTGCACAGGCAATCACACCTGAAATAAGAATACGCATCATGGGGAAATGCCTCCGTTACTTGTTTTTGTAAAGCTCTGTGAAGGTTTCGAGTACCTTTTCCAGATGCATGCCGTGGCTGCCCTTGAAGAGCATCACATCGCCGTCCTTGGCAGCACGGCTTAATTGCAGTGCCATCTCCTCCCGGGATTCAAAGGCGCGCGCCTTGGCAGGATCCATGCCCCCGGTGACACAGCCCACCACCACCTGCGGTGCCTCCGACCCGAAGGCGAAAACCATATCCGCGTTTGCGGCCGCCGTGCGGCCGACCTTATAGTGCTCTGCATTGGCGCAGTCCCCCAGCTCCAGCATGTCGCCGAGGACGGCAATGCGCCGACCGGGCTTGGCTCCCAGCACCTTCAGTGCCGCATCCATGGATTCAGGGCCTGCATTATAGCAGTCTTTGATAATCGTAAGTTTTCCGACCTTTAAGGTCTCCTGACGGCCGGACAAGTTATGGAAGTGGGAAAGCGCCGCGCGGATATTCTCCGGGGTGACCCCCAGCTCCAAGCCGATGGCAATGGCCGCCATGGCATCAATCACATAGTGCATACCCTCCTGCCCCAGTGTCACAGGGAAGTTCCCCACAGGGGAGGTCACCTGAAACTGCATGGCACCGTCATGCTCCTGCACCTCGGTGCAGCGCACATGGCATTCACCTCTCGTACCGAAGTAGGTGATGGACTGGCGGATGGTCTGCTCGGGATTGCACAGGAAGGGGTCGTCACCGTTTAAGAAGAGCTTGCCGTTTCTCGGCATTCCCTCCAAAATTTCCAGTTTAGCCTGACGGATGCCCTCCTGAGAACCCAAAAACTCAATATGGGCAGTGCCGATATTCACAATCACCGCCAAGTCGGGGCGACCGATTTTGGACAGATACGCCATCTCCCGGAAGTGGTTCATGCCCATCTCCAGCACAGCAATCTGAATGCCCTCCTCCATGCCGAGGATGGCCATGGGCATACCAATGTCATTGTTGTGGTTGACAGGGGTCTTGCCGATTTTATAGGTGGTCTCCAGCACGGAGGCAATCATTTCCTTGGTCGTGGACTTGCCCACTGACCCGGTGATACCGATGACCTTCGCACCCAGGCGCTGGCGCTCTCCTGCGGCAATCTGACCCAGCGCAATGCGGGGGTCATCCACATAAATTGCAGGATAGTCCCCCATCCTGCGGCTGCACAGCACAGCAGCCGCGCCCTTCTCCATGGCGGCGCTGATGAAGTCGTGGCCGTCCCGCGCCGCCTGCAAGACCACAAAGAGCTGTCCGTGGGACAGGGTTCTGGTATCGTTGGAAGCACCGAAGAAGGTGACATTTTCATATTTTTTATCCACTGTGCCGCCGCACCATGCGGCTGCCTGCTTCAAGGTCAGAATGCCCATGCTTTCGCCTCAATTTCCCATCAGATGGGCGGCAACCTCTTCCCGCTCATCCAAGTGATGTTTCACGCCGTTAATTTCCTGATAAGTCTCGTGACCCTTACCGGCCAGTACAATTATATCATCTTTTTGCGCAATGTCCATAGCATATCTGATAGCCGCTCTGCGGTCGGCAATCACGGTGTAATTTTTTGCGTCTTCATCCACACCCTTTAAGATATCGGCAATGATGGCATCCGGGTCTTCTGTTCTGGGGTTATCCGAGGAAATGATGGCAATATCAGAATACTTCACACCGATTGCACCCATGATGGGGCGCTTCATGGGGTCGCGGTCACCGCCGCAGCCGAAGACGGAAATCAGTCTTCCGCGGCAGAAATCCTTTACAGAGGTCAGCACATTTTCAAGGCCGTCCGGGGTGTGGGCATAGTCAATGAGAACCGTGTAGTCCTTGCCCGGGGTGGGCACGACCTCGATTCGCCCCTTGACACCCTGCGCCCTGCTCAGAGATTCGGCGCAGTCGGAAAGGGAAATGCCCAGTGCCTTGGCGACGCCCAGCACCGTCAGGGCATTGTAGAGAGTGAATTTGCCGGGAATGCCCAGCTTGACTGCCGCATGGGTGTCCCCGGAAACTGCGGTAAACGAAATGCCATCGGCGCGGAAATCGCAATTCACCGCATACAGCCGCGCGGTATCATCGGAAGCAGAAGTGCCGATGACGGGGCACTCGGCTGCCGCGTTTATCCGCTCGGCGTAATCGTCGTCCAGATTGATAACCGCCTGATTGCAGCGGCGGAACAGTTCCGCCTTGGCATCGCAGTAGCAGTCCATCGTTTTATGAAAATCCAGATGATCCTCCGTCAGATTGGTAAAGGCCGCCACATCATATTGAATGCCGCCCACCCGCTCCAAGGTCAGAGCATGGGAGGAAACCTCCATGACCACATGGGTGCAGCCGGCGGAGGCCATCTTGGCGAACAGTTCTTGCAGCTCCAGACTTTCCGGAGTGGTGCGCTCGGTGGCGATTCGCTCCGAACCAATCATATTTTCCATGGTGCCGATAAGCCCCACCTTGGCACCCCCGTCCTCCAAGACCTGCTTGAGAAGTAAGGTAGAAGAGGTTTTGCCGTTGGTGCCGGTGATGCCAATCATCACCATTTTTTTGGCAGGATGGTCGTAGAAATTGGTCGCCATAATTGCCAGTGCCAGACGGTCGGAGGAAACCAGCACATAAGGTACATCTGCCTCGGGCTTCTTCGCCGTGATGACCACAGCCGCCCCCCTCTGTATGGCCTGAGGGATGAACCGATTGCCGTCGCTGGCAAAGCCGGAGATGGCAACAAAGGCACACCCGGGGCTTACCTTGCGGGAGTCATAGGCAACGGCAGAAATATCCATGTCTTCATCTGCGCAAAACTGCACCACAGGTGCATTCTTCATCAGTTCGGAAAGCTTCATTTTGTGACCTCCGTATCTTTCTTTTCTACGCCCAGGTATGGCAGAATATCGGCAAGGATGGCACCCACCGTTGGAGCGGCCATCACACCGCCGGAAATGTAGATTCCTGTTTGGCGGGATGGAGTGTCCAGCGCCGCCAGCACAATATACTCCGGGTCATTCATGGGGGCAATCCCCACGAATGACACGATTTTATCCAAAACTCTCTGACCGTTCTCATCAAAGACATCGATTTTCTCGCTGGTTCCCGTCTTGCCGCCGATGTCGAAGCCCGCCACCGCGGCGTTTTTGGCCGTGCCCTCGGTGACCACTGAGCGAATCAGTTCCCGCATAACGGCGCTGGTTTCCTCGGATATGGTTCTGCGCACCACGGTCGGTTCCTGCTTGTAGACGGGGCTACCCTCGTCATCCGTGATTTCCGACACAATATAGGGCTCCATGAGATATCCGCCGTTGACCACGGAGGAAATCGCCCGCACAAGCTGCAAGGGGGTAATCTTAAAAGTCTGGCCGAAGGAGGCGGAGGTCAAGGATGCCGTACCCCATTTATCGGTGTTCACAATCAGGCTCTTGTCAAAGAAAACGCCCTTGCTCTCCCCTGCCAGGTCGATTCCGGTCTTCTCCAGAATGCCGAAACGGGTGATATAGTCATAAAATCGCTCCCCGCCCAGCTTCAAGGCGATGTGGGCAAAGGCGAGATTGCAGGAATTTTGCAATGCCTGAGGGGTCTTCTGCGCGCCGTGACCGGCTGAGCGCCAGCAGTGCAGGAGCTGACTTCTGCCGGGGATTTGCTCGGCACCCCGGCAATAGAAGGGAGTGTCCAGCGTAACCGCCCCGGTGTCCAGCGCCGCGGCTAAGGTCAGCGTCTTGAAGGTGGAACCCGGCTCATAGCCATCCGAAAGCACCCGGTTGCGCCACTGCTTCAGTCTGGCATCCTGCAGCGCCTTTTGGTATTCTGTCTGCCCCCGTTCATAGCCTTCGCTTCCCGCAGTCTGCGCAAGATAGCTTTGACGGAGATTCTCCAGCCGCAGGGCTTCGGCGCCATTGTAAATGCTCTGGTAGTCATTGGGGTCAAAGCTGCCTAAAGTCGCCATGGCGAGGATTTCCCCGGTCTTGCAGTTCATCACCAGACCGAACGCCCCATTCTGCACATCATAACGGGCAATGGCCGCGGACAACTGATTTTCAAGGCAGGATTGGACGGTTGCATCCACCGTCAGCACCACATGATAGCCTGCTCTGGCATTGCGGAAGTTTTCATAGGAATAGGGCATATCCATTTCATTATTGCCCTTGGTGGTAATCACGCTGCCCGGCTGCCCCCGCAGGAAGGCATCATAGGCACTCTCCACGCCCTCACAGCCCTCACCCATGGTGTTGGCAAAGCCAATCACCTGAGCGGCCAGTGTTCCCTCCGGGTATACCCGCCGCGCCGAGGGCTCCAAATGGATTCCTCGGATGTCCTGCGCGAGCATAAAGCTTCGGATTTTGGAGGCTGTTTCGGCATCCACGCTGCGCATAACCGAAGTATAGCGCCTGCGCAGATTCGTTGCAAGGGTTTTGAGCTTCTGCGCATCCTGCCCGGAAAGTTCTGAAAAGAAAGCGCATATTGCATCTATGTCCGCCTTGGCCTGCCGCAGCTCCCCGGGGTTAAAGAACACATCCTCCCGACTTTCCGAGTAGGCCAGCAGATTCATATTGCGGTCATAGATATTGCCCCGGCTGCCCGAAATTTTGGTGGTACGGCTTTGATTTTGCAGCGCCTTCCGGGCGTAGTAATCATGCTCAAGCACCATGAGCCGGGAAAGTCGGACGAAGACCGGCACAAATGCCAGTACGCCCAAGAGCACTGCCGCGATTTTTATGCGGCGATGCTGGCCGAAATCAAGCCTCAGCATTCCGGGATGTGTTTTCACTTTGCCGCCCCCTTCAGATGCATTCAATGGGCAGCAAGGGAAACCCTCGCCGCCCATTGCAGCTTCCAATGTATCCTTATGGGGTTGGGACAAAAAATATGCCGCAGTTCTCAGCGTTCCAAAAGCCCCGAGAAGAACCAGACGAAGTCATCCCAGCGGGTGTGCTCCTGCTTCGGTTCGGGCATATGAATGGTGATAAAGCGGGTCTGCGCTTCCTCCGCGGGAATCATGCCGAGACCCTTGGCCTTGATGCGGATTTCCTCACGGTCAAAGCCGCTCTCGTAGCGGTAGCGCAGGTTACTGTTCTCCTGCTTGAGTGTCAGCACCGCCGTAGTAAGCTCGGCATTGCGGTGCCACTGACGGTAGAAAGACACACTGCCCACTGCCAGTCCCACCAGCAGCACCACCGCCAGCACGATACCGGCCAGCGCCACAGGGTCAATGAAGACCGTGCGGTTCTTGGTGCGTACATCGGAAACCAGCACAACCGGGTTGCGCTTCAGCTTTCGGGCTTCGGAACCGTAGGAATAGTACTCACCGACATATTCAATTTTCGGTTTCTGAGCCATGTGTATTCTCCCAACTGTCAGATTTTTTCACAAATCCGAAGCTTTGCACTTCGGGCGCGGGGATTGACATTGAGTTCTTTCTCGCCGGAGACAATGGGCTTGCGATTTATGAGCCTGACCTTGGGCTTGTTGCCGCAGATGCACACCGGAAACTCCGGCGGGCAGGTGCAGCCCCGAGCAGCCTCGGCAAAGGCATTCTTCACAATGCGGTCTTCCAGGGAATGAAAGGTTATAATTGCCATGCGTCCGCCCGGATTGAGCCGCGGGATGGCATCCAGCAGCGCCTTGGAAACAGACCCCAGCTCGTCATTGACGGCAATACGGATGGCCTGAAAGCTCCGCTTGGCGGGGTGCTGTTTCTCTCGAAGTGCCGCTGGCGGCATGGAGGAGCGGATAACATCCACCAGTTCAAATGTGGTCTCAATCGGTTTTTCTGCCCGACGGCGGCAGATAGCCGTGGCAATGGCCGGAGCATAACGCTCCTCACCGTAGTCATAGAGAATTCGTTTCAGCTCCTCCTGTGGCCAGGTGTTTATCACATCTTTGGCACACAAGGGGGCAGTATTGTCCATACGCATATCCAGCGGGGCATCGGCCATGTAGGAAAAACCGCGCATGGCATCGTCAAGCTGGGGGGATGAAACGCCCAAGTCAAGCAGAATGCCATCCACCCCCGCAACGCCAAGGTCATCGAGAACCTTTGCAATCTCGCAGAAGTTGGAGTGCACCAGCTGCACACAATCTTGATAGGGTGCCAGCCGCTCGGAGGCAGCCTTCAGTGCAATCTCATCCCGGTCAATGCCGATGAGCTTTCCCGTGGTCAGGCGCTTTACAATCTCGGAGGAATGACCGGCGCCGCCCAGCGTACCATCCACATAAATGCCGTCGGGCTTGATATTCAGCCCATCCAAGCATTCGTCAAGCAATACGGAAACATGGTGAAACTGGCTCATAGACCGATGGCCTCCAGGGATGCAAGAAGCTTTTCGGGGCTGAGATTCTCGGTTTCAAAATTATGAAACTCGGCGCAATCCCAAATTTCCGCCTGCCCGGCACGACCCACAATCATAACATCCTTGGAAATGCCGGCATAGTCCATCAGGAACTGGGTCAGGCTGAAACGGTACTGCCTATCGGGATTGCACTCGGCAGCATTCATAAAAATCAGGCTGGTAGCACCGGAGCGCTGAGAAATGCTGAGGGCATTGAAGTTCTCGGAGAGTCTGTGCCACTCCTCGGCGGTATAGACCGTCAGGCACCGATGGCCGCAGTTGACACCGAGGGTCACAAAGAAATTACTCCCCAGTTCCTCCCGAAGCTTGGCCGGGACAAACAGACGATTTTTGTCGTCAAGCTTTGCGGCGTATTTTCCAATCATCGTCTTCTCCCTCCCTTTCACTCCATTTTACTACCATTTTGCTCCACTTTGACTTAGTATAATACCACTCGTCAAAAAAATCAACCTTTTCTTGCACTATTTTTCGGTTTCTGCCCAAATTTCCACCTATTTTTCCAATTTGCGAACATATGTTTGTATGCAAAATCAAAGATTCTTCCGTGTAAGGTGTTTTTCTTTTCACCGTCGGTCAAAACGCAAAACAAGAGAACGATTAGTGTGTTAATACCGTAGGGATGGAGCTCGCTCCATCCCTCGGCCGTAAGGCCGTGCAGTCGGATGCCTTAACTGATGATGGATGTATAATCTGAGATAATGACCGTAGGGCAGGGGCTTGCTCCTGCCGCACAGTACAATGTTAAAATTAAGATGAACCAATGTATAATGGAAAAAGCTGCCATTCCGCATTGGTTTTTATCTCATTATGATTGCATTCTGACGGAAGGGCGCAAGGCCCTTCCCACAGTTATTGTGTCAGTTTGTATGGCTTTCATAAGCTCTGCCATCCTGCTGTCCGCCGCCGTTGGCGGCGACGGAAAGAGCAAGCTCGTTCCCTTCAGTCCTTCGTCGCAACGCAGTAATATATTCTTCCCGCATTACCCCCCCTGACAACCGATGCCGAATCCTACGCCTGAAATTGCAGCACGCCTTTTTTAAGCTCACCTTTCACTTTCTCCGGTTTGCGGGTGCAGCGCAGCAGAAATCCCGACAGTCTCCCCTCCACCTCGCTCTGGACAAGTCTTCGAAGACTTCGTGCTCCATCCGTGCCCGTGCAGCGCTCGCAGATGACCCCGGCCAACTCCCCGGGCAGCACCAGTTGAATCCCCATACTGCGTGCCCGTTCCTTTAATTGCTCCAGGAATTTCCCTGCGATGGACTCCAGCTCCTCCTTCCCCAGCGGAGCAAAGGGAATAATGGCATCGAGTCTTCCCAAAAGCTCCGGTGGGAAGACTTCGTGGAGCGCCCGCTCCACCTGCCCGGCTCGTCCGGCAGCGGCGAAGCCCAGCCCCTCGCCCTTGATTGTGCCGCCCACATTGGAGGTGAGCACCACAATGGCATTGCGAAAGCTCACCTTTCTGCCCGTGGAGTCGGTGAGCACTCCCTCCTCCATGATTTGCAGAAGCAGCCCCAGCACCTCAGGGTTTGCCTTCTCCACCTCGTCCAGAAGCACCAGGCTGTATGGTCTTCTGCGCACCGCCTCGGTGAGCTTGCCGCCCTCATCATAGCCCACATAGCCCGGGGGCGCGCCAATCAGGCGGGACACGGATGCCTTCTCCATATACTCCGTCATATCCAGACGGATGAGAGCATCCGTGCAGCCGTAAACCTCCTCCGCCATCGCGCGGCACAGCTCCGTTTTCCCCACCCCTGTAGGGCCTGTGAAGAGCATGCAGGCCACCGGTCGGCGGCCATCGTGCAGCCCCATGCTGCCCCGCCGCACTGCCTCAGAGGCTGCCGCCACCGCCTCGCTCTGTCCCACTACATGCCGCGACAGCAGGGTGTCCAGCTTCAGAAGCCGCTCCCGCTCGTAGGCCGAGAGCCTGCCCACCGGAATCCCCGTCCGCTCACTGACAATACCTGCAATATCCTGCGCCGTCACGGACTTTGGCCGTCCGCGCTCCGCGCCCTTATCCACAAGACTCTGCACCCGATCTCTCAGCTCCGCTGCTTTCTCATAGCGCCGCTCCCGAACAGCGGCGCTGAGCTCCTCTTCCAGCTCCCGGCGGGCAGCCGCAGTTCTTCCCCGCGCCGCCACCCCCAGCGATGCCCGGGCGGCGCTCTCATCCAGCAGGTCAATGGCCTTGTCCGGCAGATGCTGCTCAGGAAGATAGCGCACCGACAGGCGAACCGCCTCCCGCAGAGCTTCCTCCGTCAGATGCAGATGGTGGTGCTTTTCAAGGCCGGGACGCAGGCTGTGAAGGATCTCCATGGTGGTGTCCTCGGAGGGTTCCTCCACGGTAACCGCCCGAAACCGCCGCTCCAATGCCGCGTCCTTCTCAATGAATTTTCGGTACTCCTCCCGGGTGGTAGCTCCCAGAATCTGCACTTCACCCCGCCCCAAAGCGGGCTTGAAAATATTGGCTGCATCAATTGCGCCCTCCGCCGCTCCCGCTCCCACGATGGTGTGCATTTCATCGATAAACAGGATGATTTCGGGACTGCGCTTGATTTCCGCCAAGACCTCCCGGATACGCTCTTCAAACTCTCCGCGGTACTTTGTCCCGGCGACCAAGGAGGCCATATTCAGGCTCACAAGGCGCTTGTCCTTGAGCTGCAAAGGCACATTTCCCGCCGCCATTCTCTGCGCCAGCCCCTCGGCAATGGCCGTCTTGCCCACTCCCGGTTCCCCGATAAGAGCGGGGTTATTCTTCTGCCTGCGGCACAAAATGCCGATTACGGTGTCAATCTCCCGCTCCCGTCCGATGACCGGATCCATGGATGCCGCCTTGAGCAGCATATCCTCGCTGAATTGCTCCAAAAGCTTCGTAGCAAAAACCTCCTTTTTCCCCACCGGTGCACGCAGCCGCTCCTGTATGAGTGCCTCCGCTCCCGCTGAAAACAAATCTCCGCCTCCGATGCCGAAGGCAGCAAGCATCTGCATTGCCCCGGTGTCTTCCACACGGCTCAATGCAAGCAGTATATGAATAGGCTCAACCTGATGCCCGCCGCCCATGGCCGCCTGCGCCCCGGCCTGACGCAAAACAGCGCGGGCATGGCGGCTTAAGCCCTGAGGAATGGGCAGCTCCGGCTCCCCCTGCCCATAGGTCAGTGCGCACAGAGCAAACCCCATCTGCCCATCCCAGCCAAGACTCTCCAAAATTCCGCGGGTCAGGCAGGGTGCCCGACTTAATGCGAGCAGCAGATGGACACTGCCCACAAAGCTGTGCCCCATCTGCGCCGCAACCATATGCGCACGGCGCACACAGCCCGAGGCCGACTCCGATAATTTCATTCTATTCCCTCCCGGTGAGGGAAATTCTGGACAAGGCCGAAAAGAATTATACGAAAAATCAAAAAATGGATTGCAATTTCCGAAAAGCATGCTAGAATGAAGATGTGCAACGAAAAAACGCACAAATACATATTCCGAGGAGGAAACAATCATGGCTTTTGTTATTTCTGATTCCTGCGTCAAGTGCGGCTCCTGCGCCGATCAGTGCCCCGTTGAGGCTATCTCCGAGGGCGACGACAAGTTCGTCATCGATGCCGATGTCTGCGTCAGCTGCGGTTCCTGCGCTGCTCAGTGCCCCGTTGAGGCTATCGAAGAGGGCTGATTCTCTTAGAATCCGGATTTGACCTGCGCCGCAAAGCGCAGGTCAATTTTGTATCAGGAGGCAATATGGAATATCTTCCCGGAGGGCTGACCCTCGAAATCCCGGAGGGTGCATTCCCCTTGAGCACCGACTCCATGGTGCTGGCGGACTTTGTAAAGCTGCCGAAGTGTGCAAAGGTTTCCGACCTCGGCTCCGGCTGTGGCACACTGGGGCTTCTGCTGTGCGCCAAGTCGGACAACTGCACCGTCACCGGCTTTGAAATCGAGGAAACTGCCCACATAGGGGCGCTTTCCAATATCGCGCGCAACAATCTTTCCTCCCGGTTATCCTCCATCCCGGGCGATTTGCGGCAGAGCACCCGCCAATATTCTCCCGGCTCCTTCGATGTGTGCGTGTCCAATCCCCCCTACTTTACGGGAGGCTTTGACAGCAAGCTCCCCCTTGCCCGCAGGGACAGCACCTGCACCACTGCCGAGCTCATGGACGCTGCTTCCCGGCTTTTGAAATTCGGCGGAGATGCCTATTTTGTCCAGAAGCCCGATAAGCTGGCTCAGCTCATTTCCGAGGGGAGCAAACACGGTCTGGAAACCAAGGAGCTGGTGCTTGTGCGCCATCAGGCGGACAAGCCCATTGCGCTGATAGCTCTGAAACTTCGCAAGGGGGCCGCTCCGGGGCTTACGCTTCGTGAGCTGAATCTGAAAGATTCACAAGGAAATCCCACCGACGACTATCGTCGAATTTATCATATGTAACCGAGGTAATATCATGGCAGGTATGCTGTATTTAGTCCCCACCCCCATCGGCAATCTGGGGGATATCTCCGACAGAGCAAAGCAAACTCTGGAAAGCGCCGACTTCATCGCCGCTGAGGACACCCGGGTGAGCCTGAAATTGCTCAATCACCTGGGCATCCACAAGCCCCTTGTGAGCTACTACGAGCACAACAAGGCATTTCGGGGAGACAAAATCGTGGATCGCATCTTGGCCGGTGAAACCTGTGCACTGGTGTCCGATGCCGGAAGTCCCGCTATCTCCGATCCCGGTGAGGACTTGGTTCGCCAGTGCGCCGAGGCCGGCATCACCGTATGCGCTATCCCCGGCCCCTGCGCCGCCATCACCGCCCTGAGCATCTCCGGTCTTCCCACGGGACGATTCTGCTTTGAGGGATTTCTCTCCATGGCGAAGAAGAGCCGCCGAGAGCACTTGGATTCCCTGCGGAGCGAGAAGCGCACCATGATTTTCTATGAAGCACCCCACAAGCTTCTGGCAACTCTGCAGGACATGGTGAATACCTTCGGTGCCGACCGCCCCGTCGCCTTCTGCCGGGAGCTGACCAAGCTCCACGAAGAGGTAGTGCGCACCACTCTGGGGGAGGCGCTTGCAAAATACACAGCGCAGGCTCCCAAGGGGGAATTCGTGGTCATCCTATCCGGCGCCCCGGATACACCCAAGGAAGCCCCCGGCGAGGATGATATCAAAAAGAGACTGGCCGAGCTTATGGGCAAGGGTCTCAGCCGCAAGGATGCCGTCAAGCAGGCCGCAGTGGAACTGGACTTACCCAAGAATGTGGTATACAACGCCGCACTGGAAATTGAATAAAGCAGCATACCCATCCGCCCGGACTGCATAAACTGCACCGGAGGGATGGGTATGCTTTTTTCCTATGTGTGGACTTCTTTCTTTGTGCTGAGTCTCTTGGCCGCAGCTTTCACCGGACACACCGGGCTTTCCGCTGCGGCGCTGGCCGGGGCGCAGAAAGGCGTGAGCATCAGCGTGGGACTGTGCGGCGCGGTCTGCCTGTGGTCGGGTATCTCCGCCATTATGGAAGCTGTGGGACTGAAAGAGAAAATGGGTAGGCTCCTCATGCCGGTGCTCGGCAGGCTTTTCCCGGAAATGCGGGAGGACACAGCCCTTGCCGGGAGCATCAGCGGGAATTTCTGTGCCAATCTTCTGGGTCTGGGCAACGCCGCTACCCCCATGGGTGTGGAAGCGGCCAAGAGGCTTGCCCGGAGGAATCCCAAAAGTGACAGTCTGTGTCGGCTGGTGGTGCTGAACACCGCCTCCATCCAGCTCATCCCCGCCACGGTGGCAGGCGTGCGGGCAAGTCTCGGATGCCGGACGCCCTTTGACATTCTCCCCGCCGTATGGGTGACAAGCCTGTGCTCAGCAGGTCTCGGGCTTGCTGCGGCCTTCCTCCTGGGGAAATTATGGAAAGACTAACCGACTGCCTCATCCCCCTGATTTTAGCAGCCGTGTGCACCTCGGCACTTGCAAAGCGCAAGGATGCCTATCAGATTTTTATAACCGGAGCTTCCGACGGTCTGGCACTCCTGAAAAGCATATTGCCCGCTCTGATTGGGCTGCTCACTGCGGTGGAGCTTTTCGTGCAGTCCGGGGCTGCGGTGCTGATGCAGGCAGCCATGTCCCCGCTGCTGGCTCCCCTGGGCATTCCCACGGAATGCGCGCTTTTGATGCTGGTACGCCCCATGAGCGGGAGTGCGGCGCTGGCGGTGGGTACGGAGCTGATGCGCCGCTACGGCGTAGACAGTCTCGTGGGGCGCACTGCCGCCATTATGCTGGGTTCCACGGAAACCACATTTTATACAATTTCCGTTTACTTAGGCGCTGCCGGTGTAAAAAAGAGTCGCTATACCCTACCCGCTGCCCTCTTTGCCGACTTCGTGGGTTTCTTCGTGGCCTCTCTGTGCGCAAGATTTTTGTGAATTGCGGATAAAGGAAGTTTTCGTTGATTATGGTAGTGTAGGGATGGAGCTTGCTCCATCCATCTGCGAAGCAGAAGGTGCACTGCACTTGCGCCCTTGCGGGCGAGGAAACGAATAGCTCGTTCCCGACATTAACTTAGTTAAAGAATCTTTTACACGCCACAGCGCCCCGGGATACCCGGGGCGCTGATTGTTTCTTTAATAACGCAGACCGAATCCGTAGTCGTAGGCATTGCCCATCTCATCGATGTGTACCTGCATATCGAGCGCCACATCCTCGCACTGCACTTCCACCGTGTCCATATCCTTGGGAATCTGGATAGGGAGTCTTCCCGTGGGGCTGAAGTCACCGAAGATGACATCCAGCACGGCAGACTTGGAAACGCCGAACTCGGCCACAATGCCATCCGACTGTCCCTCAAATTCCGACATAACCATGGGGTTATTGATGGACGCCACTACGATGACGGGCTTATCCCCCATTGCCTTGCGGGCATCCAGAATATTATCCAAATCCTGCTCGTTATAGCAGATATTGGTCTTGCCCTTGTAAGAGCGGTTGGTGAAATCCTCACGGAAATCACCGCCTGCAATGGAAGTTTCCCGGGCGTTGACAGCCGTATAGGGACGGTACTGGAGCGTGATGGGAAGATACCCGTTGCCGCCGCGCTCCAAATCCTCCACACTGTAGCTGTTGCAGGCAGGGCTCTCCACGAATACGATGGCGGCATCGGCATCCTCGGGCTTCTCCACCCGAGTACCGAAGGGCGCAATCAGAGCTTCGGTTACCGGGTCAACTTCGTGGGCGGGGATAGTGCTGCGGAAGAATGCTTTGCTCTCCCGTATGAACCGTTTCGGGATGTAGAGCTTCATGCCCTTTTGCAGGGGCAGCACATTTTCCCTGTTCTTGAGCAGAACCACGCTCTTGCGCTGGGCATCATAGCCGTGACGGACAAATTCCTCACAGCCGACAATTTCGGCAGATTCCTGCGGGTCAAGGTAGGGATTTTCAAACAGGCCGCACTGAAAGATATTTTTCAGCAGCCTTGCAGCGGACAGCTCAAAACGCTCGCGCATTGCCTTTTCGCCATACTGCGTACATCCCAGGTTGAAAGCCTCCATGATGGGAGCAATGCGGCTGTTGCCGCCGAACTGGTCAATGCCGTTCATAATGGCAATCAGGTGGCGCTGGGCTTCCGTGAATTTTTCCATGCCATAGCAGCGGCTGCCGAAGCCTTCGATGGTATCGCTCGGGTCTGCGGTGATACCCCAGTCGGTACAGACTACGCCTTGGAAATTGTACTTATCCCGAAGCAAATCCTTGATAATATATTCGCTGTAGGAGTTTCCCACATTGTTCCCGTTTTTGGTGTCATAACCCCAAGACACGGTATAGTAGGGCATGACAGCACTGGCACATTCGGTTTTTCCATCCAGACGGAACGCACCCTCGGTAAAGGGGCGCAGATGCTCTGCCTGCTTGCCGCCGGGATAGACGGCGAATTCACCAAAGGCATAGTGGGCATCTCTGCCGCCCTCGCCGGTGCCGCCGCCGGGCCAGTGCTTGACCATGGTGTTGACGCTCTCATAGCCCCAGCTTCCGGTTTCTTTGGTGGTCTGCATACCGTCGCAGTAGGCTTTCACCATGGCGATACTCGCATCCGCATTCTCGCCCAAGGTGTCAATGAAGCGCATCCACCGTGGCTCGGTGCACAAATCAATCTGAGGACCCAACGCCGTGCAGATACCCATGGCGCGGTACTCCCGGGAGGCATCCTCTGCAAACTGCCGCACCACCTCGGGGTCAAAGCAGGCGGCGAAGCCCACGCCCTCGGGCCATTTGCTCACATCGGAGCCTGCTGTCTTGAACTCGGCAGCACCGGAGCCTCGGGCACCGTTTCTGGGGTCGGAGGAGATATTCACAGGAATGCCAAAAGGCAAGCCCTCGGCCATCTTCTGCAATTCGTTATTCCACTTGGCAGAGGTCGCGGCATCCTTCACGGTAATGAGCAGCACATGGCGGATGTGCTCGGCCGTCAGGAAGATTTTCTGCTGGTCGTTGAGCGCCCAATCCTCCTTGCCGGACTGGGCAAAGGGCTTGCCGTCATAGGTTCCGGCGAAGGGACCGCCCATGCCGGGCACGGCCTGATGGGGAGAATAGAGCATGAGGCCTGCAATTTCCTCCAAGGAAAGTCTGCCCGCCAAATCCACTGCCCGCTCCCAAGGTGTCAGGCGCCAGTCCTCGTATGGCAGGAGCTTGCCGCAGCGAGCCAAATCCTTAAAATACAGCCCGTCTTTTTCCAGAATTTTCATGTCGTCCCCGGCCCAAGCCAAGGTATTCCCGTTTTGGATTAAGTAGTGAATTCCATTTTTGATTTCCATGGTATTCTCCTTATTCGTGATTTTCCGCCACCGCGCCGGAGCGGAAGGCATCCAGTAAATCCATTAAATCCTTCACCTTTTCGCTATAGAGCCGACCTTCGTCGGTTTCCGCGATACGCATACGGCTTTGCATCCGCTCAAAGATGACGGAGTCATTTTCAATGTCGCAGTTTGTCTTCAGCGCTTTCTCTTTCCCGGCAAAGGGCTGATGGGACACCATTCGCAGGTGCCGGGAACCGAAGGTCATGGTGTAGCCCGCAATGCCGCTGGTGGACTGATAAGCACGGCTGAAACCGCCGTCAATGACTAAAAGCTTGCCGCCGCCCTTGATGGGACTTTCGCCCTTGCGAACCTTCACGGGCACATGGCCGTTGACAATGTGGCAGTGCTCTCCCTGCAGTCCAAACTCCTGCAAAATCCGCTCACAGACCTGAGGCTGCTCGTAATAGGTGTAGTAGGGATTTTTAGGCTCTGTCCATGTGGATTCATCCTTGATAAAGCGCCGCTCAAAGGTGGTCATGCGGTCGCGGCCAAAGATGGGGCTGTTGCGCCCTGCCCACAGCCACCACAAGAAATCCATGCCGAACTCCCGCTCCTTGGTGCCGCGCTTGTCATAGTAAGCCTTGCGGGCGGTACGGTCGGCATAGTCGGCAAAGGCCTTGCCGCTGCGGGACTTTCCGCCGATGGTAAAGGTCATAAATTCGCCATCGGCAGTCATGGGAATACAGCCGTGGAAGAGGAGGTTGCCGTTGTGAACCTTATACAGACTTCCCTTGGAGTAGAGGAAGCGCACATGCTTTTGCAGTTTCTCCGAGTGGCGGAAAGAATCGGTCAGCTGGGTGATGACATGATTTTCCTCCTCGGTCAGGCGGTAGGGGTCTTTGGGGTCAATGGTGGGAAAATCGCAGTCCTCCAGCGGGTAGGTCTTGCCGTTTAGGGTTATGGTCTTGGCTGCATAGTCGATTTTGTTCAGCAGCAGTCTGTCCTCCATGCCGAATTCCGGCCTGCGCAGGAGCTTCTGTCCCTCCAGCTTGAAGAGAATCATGGTGATGGCCTTGTACATTCGGGCGGACAGAATCTTGTCTTTTTCGCTGCAATGCTCGGCATCGTCTCCCATGAGCTTGACCTCAAAGCAGTGGGTATCACAGTCCTTGTAGACCTCGTTTGCAAAGATGGACAGCGGCCGCAGGGAGATGCCGTAGCCGGTCTCCACCACATCCAGATTGTTGTAGCGGATGGAGTTTGCCAGTACCGTGGCAACCAGAGCACGAGAGCCGGAGGCGGCACCCATCCACAGAATGTCGTGATTGCCCCACTGGATATCCACATTGCGGGCTTTCATCAGGCTGTCCATGACAATATCGGCACGGGGGCCGCGGTCAAAAATGTCGCCGACAATGTGCAGATGGTCAACGGTCAGCGTGCGGATGACCCGGCACAGGGCAGTGATTACATCGGGAGCCTGCCCGATGCAGATGATGGTCTCAATAATTTTCTCATACTGCGCACGGCGGGAGCCGTCCTCATCCTGCAGGTGCAGCAGCTCGTCCAGAACCTGCGCATACTCCGGCGGCATGTAGGAGCGCACCAGCGCCCGGGTGTGCTTGCTGGACACATGGCGGCACAGCAGAACCAGATTGTGGATGGTGGTGCGGTACCAATCATCGGTGCTCAGTCCTTGATCGGCCAGCATGGACAGCTTGGAGGTAGGATAGTAGATGAGAGTTGCCAACTCATTGCGCTCGCGCTGGCTCATGGTGTAGGCAAAGAACTCATTGAGCTTTTCCTTAATCTCGCCGGAGCAGGAGTTTAAGATGTGCAGGAAGGCTTCGTGCTCACCGTGAATGTCGGACATGAAGTGCTCCGTGCCCTTGGGCAGATTCAGAATGGTTTCCAGACGGATAATCTCCGTACCGGCTGCCTGAATGGTGGGATACTGCTGGGAAAGAAGCTGTAAATAATGCAGTCTTTCTTCATCAAAGCTCACTTTCTCAACCATGTGCGCCGCCTCCTTGTGTTAAATGCATAAAATCAGCTGTGAATATACGATTTTAGTTTACATTTTCTCCAAAGAAATGTCAATCCCGCCCGCAAAAAAACGCGTATAAATCATGTCCTGTTTGAGAGAAATGGGAAGATTCAGCCGTCAGGCATCAGACTTCAGGCATCAGTTTTTACCCCTTTATCTAGGACAATGCACCGATTTTACTTTCCCTGATGCCTGATGGCTGATTCCTGATGTCTGCGTATGCAAGTGCGCGAAAGCTTCCTATATCTCCCACTCCCGCGCGAAAAGCCCTCCGAGCAGGCTCGGAGGGCTTAAATTATGCAATTACCAAACGGAATTACTTCACGCTGGTGTCGCAGGACACGGGCTTGCCGGCCAGCTTGTCCAGCAGATCCCAAACGCCCAGCATATACTGGATGCCCAGAGCGCGGTCATACTTGCCGTAGCCGGGGCGGCACACACCGGGGCCTTCCTCCCACAGCTGACGGCCGTGGTCGGGACGGATGTAGCCATTCCAGTCGTTCTCATGGTAAGCACGCAGAACATCGATGATGCCGGTCTCGCCGCAGCAATCACGATGGGCAGCCTCGGAGAAGTCGCCGTTGGGGAAGTGATGGATGTTGCGGATGTGGGCAAAGGCGATGCGGGCATGGTGCTTGCGGATGATATCTGCGCAGTTGTTCTCGGGATTTGCATTCAGAGAGCCGGTGCACAGAGTCAGGCAGTTGCAGGGATGGTCAACAGAGGTCAGCAGCTTGTTGCAGGCAGCCTCGTCCACCATCAGGCGGGGCAGACCGAAGATATCCCAGGGGGGATCGTCCATGTGGATGGCCATCTTGACATCGCACTCCTCGCAGGTGGGCATGATGGCGCGCAGGAAGTAGAACAGGTTCTCCCACAGGATGTCCTTGGTCACAGGGGCGTAGGCCTTGAACAGCTCATCGAGCTTTGCCATACGCTCAGGCTCCCAGCCTGGGAAGGTCATGATGTACTTCTCGGTGAAGTCCAGAATGTACTTGGCCATGGCCTTGTAGTCATCCTGAATCATATCCTTCTGATAGAACAGAGCAGTGGAGCCGTCGCCGACAGGATGGAACAGGTCGGAACGGGTCCAGTCGAAGATGGGCATGAAGTTATAGCAGATAACCTTAACGCCGTACTTGGCAAGGTTGCGGATGCAGACCTTGTAGTTCTCAATCAGGGCATCGCGGGTGGGGCGGCCAATCTTGATGTCATCATGGACATTGACAGACTCCACGACCTCGGCGTCGAAGCCGTAGCTGTGAATCAGGTCAACTTCCTTCTTGATTTCTTCCTCGGTCCAGATTTCGCCGGGCATCTTGCTGTGCAGAGCCCAAACAATGCTGGTTACGCCGGGAATCTGCTTAATGTCGCCGAGGCTGACGGGGTCATTACCCTCGCCGTACCAGCGCCAACCCATTTTCATAGGCATAGTAATTCCTCCTTGTTTATTATCCTGCCGAGCTGAGTCGGCAAAATTTATCACCATGATTATAGCACAGGAAAGCGGCGCTTTCTATTGACTGTTTAGAACAAAAATACAGGTAAAAATTTGTCAGGAAATACAATACCCCCGCCCGAACTTGGATAGTTCGGCGCAAAAAAGCCATATTATCCCCGGGAGGGATCTATGTGACCGAAGAAGAATACGGAAAACTTGTCAAAGAACGGATGCCCCGCTCCCCGCTGCTGCGCGACTGCGCGGGGGCATTCTGCATCGGAGGCGCTATCTGCACGCTTGGGCAGGTCTTCATAAATCTGTGGCTGTCGGCGGGCTTTGCCAAGGACGAAGCCTCTGCCCTTGCCAGCATTAGTCTGGTATTTTTGTCGGCTCTGCTGACGGGGCTGAGTATCTATGACGATTTGGCCAAGCTGGGCGGTGCGGGCACACTGGTGCCCATCACGGGCTTTGCCAACGCCATCTCCGCCCCGGCCATTGAATTCAAGACCGAGGGCTTCATCCTCGGCGTGGGTGCGAAGATGTTCACCATCGCAGGCCCCGTGATTGTCTATGGTCTGGCCGCCAGCGTGGTGTATGGGTGCATTTACTATCTGGTGGGGTGAGATTATGGAAGCTTTGGCGCATTAACAAATCGGGCGCACAAAGGCTCCCCTTGGAAAGGGGAGCTGGCAAAAATCTCTGATTTTGGACTGAGGGGATTGAAGACTCCGTTCATTTGAGTACTCAAAACAATCAACTCTTCAACCCCCTCCGTCACGGCTTGTGCCGTGACACCTCCCCCTTCCAGTGGGAGGCTTTGGCCTGTACCTTAGTTAATTAGAGTATCCACGCTCTCACTTCAGAATTTCCACGATCCACTTGCACAGCTTGTCGCCGGACTCCTGCGCCTGTGCAAGCACCGCCTTGTGGGAGTGCTTCATGGAAGCGATGCCCGTGGCCATATTGGTCACGCAGCTGATGCCCAGAACCTCCATGCCCAGATAATTCGCGGCAATGGTCTCGGGGACGGTGGACATACCGATGGCATCCGCGCCCAGCCGCTCATAGGCTCGAATCTCCGCCGCCGTCTCAAAGCAGGGGCCGGAGAACAGCGCATATACACCGGTCTGATAGCTAAGCCCGATTGCCTTCGCCGCGGCATCCGCGCGGCTGCGCAGGGCAAAGCTATAGGGTTCTGTCATGTCGGGGAAGCGCACGCCGAAGCGCTCGTCATTTTCCCCAATCAGGGGATTCTCCCCCCACAGATTCATAAAGTCCGTGATAAGCATTAAATCACCGGGCGCAAAGCTGCGGTTGATGCCGCCACAGGCATTGGTGACCAGGAGCTTGCTTGCCCCCAGCATCTTCAACACGAAAACGGGATAGGCCACCTGCTTCATGGTAAAGCCCTCGTAATAGTGAAACCGCCCCTGCATGACCGCAACGGTGCTGCTGCCGATTTTTCCCACCACCAGATTGCCCGCGTGCCCCTCCACGGTGGACTGAGGGAAATGGGGAATCTCCGCGAAGGGAATCAGGGTCGTTTCGCACATACTGTCCACCACGGTGCCCAGACCGCTGCCCAGAATGATGCACCACTCGGGCTGTAAAGGCGTGCGGCTGCGGATGAAATCCGCGGATTCTTTTACATTGTCGTAGAGCATATTGTCCTCCATTTTGAAAACACGGCAGGAATCCCCTGCCGTGTCAGTGTGTCGAAAAAGCTAAAACAGGAGGTCATTGCGAGACCGGTTCTCAAACCGGTCGTGGCAATCCGCATCCTGAATTTACCGATTTCATCCGAGTTGGACGAAATTCGGAATGATTGAACTTTTAGAACTGCCGTGTTCGGTGTTACCGTAAGAATTTTTCCACCACTTCGGCAATGCCGTCGTGGTTATTATCGTGAATCGTGATGTAGTCGGCAATGGCCTTGACGCTGTCGCTTCCGTTTGCCATGCACACGCCCACACCGGCGGCGCGAATCATGGTCAGGTCGTTCTCCGCATCGCCCACGGCAATGCTGTTCTCAACAGGCAATCCCAGCCGGGCGCACATGGAGCGCACAGCCTCGCCCTTGTTCATGCCCTTGGGCACAATTTCCAGAAGCTCTTTGCAGGAGAAGAAGCAGTCCACCTCGGAAGAAAACTCCCTGCGAATGTCCGCCGCCACCTCCTCCAGCGCTTCATGGTCGGTGTAGGACACCGCCAGCACCTTGGGCGGATTGTGGCCGAGCTTATCGGGGAAAGCAGGCTCCACCCGCTTGCCCAGAGAAATCATGCTGCAATAGCGGCTGAGCGCTTCGTCATCCCACCGTGGATTCACAATCACCGCATCGTGGTCATAGGTCTGGACATGGACATTGCGGCTGTCCACAAGCCGGGCGATTTTGCAGGCCGTAGCGGCCTCGATGGGCTTTTCAAAGACGATGGTCTGCCCGTAAACATCGTAGACCACGCCGCCGTTATAGGCGATGACAAAGCACCCTTCGGCGGTCAGCCCCAGTTCCCGGCTCTTGTCGATGGCCGAGCGCAGGGGGCGGCCTGTGGCAATCACCACCCGATGCCCTGCGGCAAGGGCTTTTTCCAGTGCCGCGCGGTTGCCGGGGGTGATTTTCTTCTCGTCATTGAGGAGGGTTCCGTCTAAATCCAGAAATAGAATCTTCGTTTCCATTATGCCTGATACTTGGGTTCGCAGGTGACATTGACACCCAAGCGGCGGAAGGTCTTCTCGTCCACGGCGGACAAAATCACGGAAGAATGCACATCGCTGCCTCTGAGCTTGCCCAGCTGCTCCATGGCAAGCTCGGCCATGGGGTTGGTCGCGGCGGAGATGGACAGGGCGATGAGGGTTTCATCGGTGTGGAGTCTGGGGTTGCGGTTTCCCAGATGGTCAACCTTAAGGTGGGTGATGGGTCCCAGAACCGCGGGGGAAATCAGGGGCAGCTCATCGGGGATGCCCGCCAGCTTCTTCAGGGCGTTGAGCAGCGCGCCGGAGGATGCGCCCAAAAGGTCAGAGGTGCGGCCTGTAACGATGGAGCCGTCGGGCAGCTCCAGTGCTGCGGCGGGCTCACCGGTTGCCTCCTCCTTGGCAAGGCAGGGGGCAACGCTCAGCCGCTCCTCAGCCTTGACACCGGCTTTCTGCATCAGCATCTCCAGCTTGCGGACAGGCTCCTCGCCCATCTTGCCCTGCTTATAGTCGCACAGGGCGCTGTAGTAGCGGCGGATAATCTCCTGACGGGAGGCCTCGCGTGCGGCATCGTCATCGACAATGCAGTTGCCCGCCATGTTGACACCCATATCCGTGGGGGACTTGTAGGGGCAGAAGCCCATGATATTCTCGAAAATCGCATTGAGGACGGGGAACGCCTCCACATCGCGGTTGTAGTTGACGGTGGTCACGCCGTAAGCATCCAGATGGAAGGGGTCAATCATATTCACATCGTTGAGGTCTGCGGTGGCTGCCTCGTAGGCCAGATTCACGGGGTGATTCAGGGGGATATTCCAGATGGGGAAGGTCTCGAACTTGGCGTAGCCTGCACGGACACCCCGCTTGTTCTCATGGTAGAGCTGGCTCAGGCAGGTGGCCAGCTTGCCGCTGCCGGGGCCGGGAGCCGTGACCACCACCAGCTGGCGGGTGGTCTCGATATACTCATTCTTGCCGAAGCCCTCGTCACTGACGATAAGGCCGATATTATTGGGATAGCCCTCAATGGCATAGTGGTGATAGACCTTAACGCCCAGTCCCTCCAGCCGCTGCTGGAAAGCCTTGGCGCTGCTCTGGCCGTTATAGCGGGTCAGCACCACGCTGGACACATACAGGCCGAAGCTGCGGAATACATCAATCAGGCGCACCACATCCCGGTCATAGGTGATGCCCAAATCGCCGCGAATCTTGTTCTTCTCGATATCGCCCGCATTGATGGCAATGACCATCTCCACCTGCTCTTTCAGCTGCAGCAGCATGCGCAGCTTGCTGTCGGGCTGAAATCCGGGCAGCACACGGGAGGCGTGGTTGTCATCGTACAGCTTGCCGCCGAATTCCAGATAGAGCTTGCCGCCGAACTTCTCAATGCGTTCGCGGATGTGGCTGGACTGCATTTGCAGATATTTATTGTTATCGAATGCGATTTTTTCCATAATAAAACCTCTTTCTGTTTCAATATTTCACGGCATCGGCGAAAAAGCAATGTCATTTACGGATGCGTAGTAGTAAGCGGGAGAATCGAAGCTTCCGAAGATTGTAAAATCCGGGGTTTTCCCCGCGGCGGTGTAGCCGATGCAATGCTCCCCCAGCAGCTGGACATTCTCGGAAAGCACAATATGCTTCAAGCTGCGGCAGGATGCAAAGGCTCCCGGCAGAATCTCCACGGTTCCATCCGGCACCACATAGTCCGTGTCCGCGTAATTCACCGCCAGCATCAGCACCACATAATCCTTGGTGTAAAGGATGCCGTCCTTGACGGTGAAGCAGGGATTGGTCGGCTCCACGGACACTCGGATAAGCCCCGGGCATCCGGAGAGGGCATCGGGTGCAATCTCCCGAACCGATGCCGCAATTTGAATCTCCTGCACCCTCGGGCAGCTCATAAAAGCGAAGTTCTCTATGCGCGCGACCCCGGCAGGGATGCCGACCCAGGCATTGTCCGTCACATAAGCATACAGTGTTTGTCCATCGACGGACAGGAGCGCGCCCCGCTCCTCCCGGAAATGTTCATTTCCCGGAGCGACCCGAATGCTTTTCAGGCTGTCGCAACCGGCAAATGCGCCCGCGCCCACCTGCTGTACATTCTTGCCGAGGACGATGGTTTTCATCCGCCCGCCCCGGAATGCATCGGCAGCAACCGCCGTGATATCCTCTGGAATCGTCAGCGTGTCACTCTGGCATGCAATGCAGGAAATGAGCGTACCGCCATTCACGCACAGAAGGGAGCCATCCTCCATGGCGCGCAAGCTCGGGTTATTCTCCACCTGAAAGTCCGTAAGGCTCGGGCAGTTATCAAAGGCACCCGCGCCGATATCGGTGACGGTGCCCAGATTCACCGAAGCCAGATAAGGGCAGTCGGCAAACGCCCCGGCGCCAAGCCGGGAAACACTTTGCGGAAGCTGAATTTTCGTCAGGCGCGTGAACCCCCGGAATGCATCGCCACCGATTGCCGTGATGCCATCGGAGATTTCCACCGTGCGGATGGTGCGCTGCATCTGCTTCCACGGAGCGCCGTCCCGCATTTCCCCTTGACCGGAAATGGTCAGCGTGCCATCGGCGCAGTGCCATCGGATGTTATCGCCGCATTCCCCCGAGGCGGGGGCAACGCCCGGGGCAACAAAATGGATGATGCCCTCAAACTCGGTAAAGCGCTCGTACACAGAGCAGAAGTAATCCAAATCGCACACGAGGGCTTCCCCCTCTTTGTGCTTCTGATTGTCAATCCAGAATGGGAAGCTTTCGGAGAAATACACCTGACCGTCGATAATGGCATTGACGAACATACAGTGGCCGTACTTCTGTCCGTCGGCGGTATTGGAGCCCCGCTGAAATCCCAGCAGGATATCATAGGCAGCGCCATCGGCGCAGATTTCATCCAGCGCCTGACGGATGGTGTACTTCTTGGCGGAGTAGGCAGTGATTGCGTAGCCGCCGGAGGATGTGTCCAGCTTGCGGTACTTGTCGTAAGCATCGCAGCCGTGGGTGGGGGTAAACTCGGTGTCAATGCCCAGAAGGTAGGTTTCATACCCCACGAAGCTGCCGCAGTAGCCGCTGAAAGACCGCAGGTCTGCCCGCTTCGTAGCCTCGCGGTAGATATCCACGATTTCGCGGCAGATTTCCTCCGGGGTCGCATCCCCGGGATTCAGGGAGGCCGCCGCACCGGGAATGCACAAAGCAAGCACTGTGCAAAGCACCGCTAAAAAAACAGAAATAACCTTTCGCACCCCGGCCCTCCTCTCAAAAAACAATAATCTTGTTTATTATACTGTTTTTCGACAAAAAAGGCAAGAAACGAAAGGTTACAAAGATGCATTCTTTAAGGGTCGGCCCTTACTCGTGAAGCTCCAGAGGAAGGCCGTCCGGGTCGTGGAAGAAGGTCATCTTGCGGTCTGTGAAGGTGTCAAAGCGGATGGGCTCGCAGACAATGCCCATACCCTCCAGCTCGGCTACCACATCTTCGATGCAGTCTACATGGAACGCCAGATGCCGCAGGCCGCAGGCCTCCGGGCGGTTGACTCGCTTGGGCGGATTCAGCGGCGCAAAGATTTCCAGCTCCGTGTCCCCATTCACCCGCAAATCCAGCTTCCAATCGGGCTTCTCCGGGCGGTAGTTCTCCCGAATGACGGCAAAGCCCAGCTTGTCCACATAGAATTCCCGGGACTTTTGATAATCCGAGACAATGATGGCAATATGGTGAATGGCGGAAAGATTCATAGAAAGCACTCCTTGCAGTCGGGAAATCCCGGTTTTTCGTATATCATAGCAGTTCCGCCGGGGAAATACAAGATTCAGGCATCCGTGACGCGCAATCTAAGGCTTCCCCTTGGGGAGGGCTTTTTCGCCCGGTTCGTTACTGCGCCAAAGCTCCCTTTCACGCACCAAAGCCGCCATGGGGCATGGCGGCTTTGGTATGATGAAAAACCTATCATAGCGGGTCATTCCGAGGGAGCACAGCGACCGTGGGAATCTCAATGTTTCGTATCCTGCAAGGTTGAGATTGCCACGGCATTCCTGCGAATGCCTCGCAATGACCGTCTGTTTTAATGCTTCTGAATTAGTTAAAGGGAGCTTTATCCGAAAGCATTCGTTTCGGCTGTCCGTTTTGGAAAAACAGATTTTCGTCATGGAAAAACAAATTGTGGGAAAGACCTTGCATTTTGCGGCTATGCGTGGTATAATCCTCTCAACTTCCAAAAAGAGGTACTTACC
>JAZRVX010000135.1:0-1819 GCA_045599455.1 Faecousia sp.
AACACGGCAGCACGGGTAGCGGACCGGGCGGACGAGCTGCAATTCAAGTGGCCGCTGCCGGAGAATTATACTGATGGGGCTTTGGAAAAAATGCTCTTTCCTAAAACCATCGGTACCGTAAGCGAGCGAAAGATGCCGGATATGCAGTATGTCCGAAAGGAGCTTCAGAAGAATGGGGTTACCAAGAAGCTGCTGTGGACGGAGTATTTGGAGGAATGCCGTCAGGCCGGTGAAGAACCCTTGATGTATTCCCAGTTCTGTTACTACATTTTGGAGGACGAGAAGAAACGGAAAGCCACCATGCACTTGAATCGCAAGCCCGGTGAACAGGTAGAAGTGGACTGGGCCGGAGATCCCGCGCATATCATTGATCCCGACACCGGTGAGGTCACCGATGTTTGGCTGTTCGTGGGCGTCATGTCCTACAGCCAGTACGCCTATGTGGAGGGTTTCCTAAACGAAACCACACCAAGCTGGATCGCAGCACATGTCCATATGTTCCAGTTTTTTGGCGGCGTTCCCAAGATCCTCGCCCCGGACAATTGCAGTACCGCTGTACGGCATGACAAGAGCTGGGGAGAGCAGATTCTTACGGAATCCTACCGTGAGCTGGCCGAGCATTATGGGCTGGCCGTTATCCCGGCCAGAGTACGCAAGCCCAAAGACAAGCCCAATGTAGAGGGCAGCGTTGGCAATATCTCCACATGGATCACAGCGGCACTACGCAATGAGCAGTTCTTTTCAATTGCGGAACTGAACGCCGCCATCCGCGAAAAGCTGAACAAATTCAATACCGGAAAATTTCAGAAAAAGGACGGCAGTCGGGCGCTCTTGTTCCGTGAGGATGAATTCCCTCTGCTCTCGCCGTTGCCGGCTGCACCGTTTGAACTTTCCAGTTGGAAGGAAGCAACGGTTCAGTTCAACTACCATATTTCCTTTGAAAGCATGTGGTACTCCGTACCGTATGAATACATTGGCAAGAAGGTTAACCTGCGTGTGACGGAAAAGATGGTCGAGGTGTTCTACGGGCAGATGCGAGTAGCCTCCCACCGCCGTCTTTATGGTAGAAAAGGCCAGTATGACACGATCACTGAGCATATGCCTGAGGATCATCAGAAATATCTGGAGTGGAACGGAGATCGTTTCCGGAAATGGGCGAAACAGATTGGCAGCAGCACATATTCGGCAGTGGATGCCATGCTGACAGGCGGTCGCGTTGAGCAGCAGGCTTACCGAAGCTGCATGGGGCTATTGAAGTTGGCGGACAAGTACTCCGTTGAACGTCTGGAAGCAGCCTGTGAAAAGGCACTCAGCTATACGGCTTCACCGAGTTACAAGAGCATCAAGAATATTCTCGTCGCTGGGCAGGACAAAGCCAATTCCGTGGAAACGCAGGAGCCTCACGCCTCCAACCAGTACGGCATCACCCGCGGTGCCGACTACTACCGGAGGTGAGAGAAATGGTGAATCAAGTTACCAGCGACAAGCTGATTGAAATGCGGCTGACGGCTATGGCAGACGCTTACCGTAATCAGGAGAATGATCCGAAGATGTCGGAGTGCTCATTTGATGAACGTTTTGGTATGCTTGTGGATATTGAGTACAGCAGCAGGAAGAGCAATCGTCTGAAGCGGCTGATCAAGAACGCTGAGTTTGACCAGCCTGAGGCGCATGTGGCAGACATCGATTACAAATCCGGGCGCAAACTGAACAAGGCACTCATCCAGCGTCTCAGCGCCTGCGACTACATCTCCGAATACAGAAATATCTTCATTACCGGAGCCACCGGCAGCGGTAAAACCTACATGGCCTGTGCCTT
>JAZRVX010000136.1:0-1798 GCA_045599455.1 Faecousia sp.
CCTGTCGTCTGCCGGTCCATTTTTTCGTAATATCCATCATTGCCAGATACAGCATCTTGAAAAGACTGTCGTCCGTAGGAAAGACGGATTTTGCCTTCGTCACCTTACGGAGCTGGCGGCTAAAACCTTCAATAGCATTGGTGGTATAGATGGGCCGACGAACCTCTTCCGGGTACTTGAAGTAGGTGCTGAGATTCGGCCAGTTATCCCGCCAGGACTGCGCGATTTTCGGATATTTGCTGTCCCATTTCTCCTCCAAGGAGTCCAAAGCATCTATCTCGGCAGATTCGTCCACCGCCCCGTAGACCGCCTTCAAATCTGCTATAAGCGCCTTAATATCCTTGTAGGATACGTACTTCGTGGAGTTCCGGAGCTGGTGGATGATGCAGTTCTGAATCTCGGTTTTCGGGAACACAGCTTCAATGGCGTTGGAAAAACCGGTGAGATTGTCCGTGCAGGCGATGAAAATGTCCTCTACACCACGATTTCGCAGGCTATTGAGTACAGATGCCCAATACTTGGCACTCTCGTTTTCACCTACCCACATACCCAGAACGTCCTTTTTGCCGTCCAGATCAATACCGATGGCGATGTAAACTGCCTTTTTTACGATCTGCCCTTCGCTGCGGACATGGAAATGGATGGCATCCAGAAATACGACCGCATAAACCTCTTCCAACGGCCGCTGCTGCCATTCTTTTGCCACGGGCAGAATTTTGTCCGTGATTCGGCTGACGGTCGTGTCAGACACCTCTACGCCGTAGATGTCATGGATATGAGCCTCGATATCTGAGGTAGTCATGCCCTTGGCATACATGGACAGGATCTTTTCTTCGATGTCCTGACTGATGCTGGTCTGGTTCTTTTTCAGGAGCTGCGGCTCGAATTCTCCCTTGCGATCCCGCGGTACGGATACCTCTACATCACCGAAGCTGGTACGCAGATTTTTGCTGCTGTGCCCGTTGCGGCTGTTGTCCGTCTCCTTGTTCTTGTAGTCGTACTTGCTGTAGCCCAGCTCGTCATCCAGCTCCGCGTCAAGACCGTTCTCCATAAACTCGGCAATGGTTTCCTTGAACAGATTCTGGATGTCGTCCATGCTGCTGATGCCGCCCATCTGCAACAGCTCACGGATTTTGGCTCTGCGTTCCTTTTCTTCCGGCGTGCGATTCTTTCTCGACATAGTAAATCCTCCATAACGGTGCTTCTATTCTACACCATTATGGAGGTTTACACAATTCTCGGGATGGACTCAGAATGCAGCCAAACCGCCGCAACCGTGGATGCACATCTGTAATCATATTACTCATAGCTGCCGCATTAAACCAAAGATCGGCTCCCTATCACCGGATTATACATTCCGGCAATAGGGAGCCGACACCTTTATCTCTCGTAACCTCTGTCCTTATGTTTCTTCTGCTGTGGATGCAGATGATCCCAAAGCGACCCGTCTTCGGGGTCCACGACCTGACCGACGCGTTTGAAGAGCTTGTCCGCCTCTTCATACAGTCTGTTGATCCAGCCGAGGAATCACTTCTTCGTCCCGGCAGTCTCCCGTATACCGTCTGCAAAAGTCCAAAACAGCTTTCTGCCGGTTAATATAAATATCTCTGACACTGATGGAATGGTCGGAAACTGGCTCGGGAAGCCAGATTGGACGACCATACGGACAGATCAGTGCAGATTCCATGATCTCAGTAAGCAGCCGCTTGAGCTCGCTCGCTGACAGTGCTTCGGGATATTCGGGCAGATGAACGATCTTTTTGTTAAATGCCCAGAAGAACAGCCTCTTGGCAAATGA
>JAZRVX010000137.1:0-1139 GCA_045599455.1 Faecousia sp.
CACATACGGCAAAGGAAATGCTTTCCGCTTCGACTTCCTCAGTATTGCGGGATTTCTTTGCTTTCTCAGGATAAGCGTTTTCGTAAAACTCTCGTAGCGTCACGCTGCCGCCCTGAAAACCCATATCCTCATAAACATCCAGCCGTCCGGTCTCGGTCAGGTCAATGGGTTCTGCGGTGATAACGCTTCCTGCGTGATTGACCACGACCTGTTCTTCCAGATAATGCAGCTCGCCGGGATCGTCATCCGTACCGCGCAGATCGTAACAGTAAAGCCCTTCGGGGAGCTTACTTCTGTCAATGCGTCCGTTGGAGAAAAGACCGTTCACGCCACAGACTTCAATCTCCTGATAATCGTCCTTGCTCTCCAAAAGTTCATTTTTCTTATAGTCGTGGAGCTTGGAATGGGCGATTTCATGGACTGCCGCCGAGACGGTCTGTACCTCGCTCATGCCTTCCCGGATGTGAATATCCTTGCTCTCGGTGTTGTAGAAGCCGTCCATGTTCGCCGCCATCGGCTCAATCGTGATCGGAACCGGAGCAGAGCGTTTCAGAGCTTCCATAAAAACGTCAAAGTTCTGCACATTGCCGTGAAGATCAGACGCAAGCTGCGGGAGCGGTTTACCTTCGGTCTGACTGACATCGAAGACCGTTACGGGCTTGAACATGGGGATGCTGATTTCTTTTTCCTCGGTGATGGGGTTGCCGTCCGCATCCAGCATCGGGAGCTTGGTGTCCGGATCAAGCTTTTCTTTTTCGATTTTCTTCTTGAATGGTGTCGGCGCGATAATCTTGATGCCGCGCTGACCTTTCATCACGTTCCGTCCGAACTGGTCGTGCCACTTATTGAAGCCCGCCACATGAGTGGCATTCGGCATCTGCATATAGATCAGCATCTGATTGTTGACGCTGTAATGATGGAAACGGCTCATGGTTGTGAGATACTGTTTGTATTTGTCGCTCTCGAAAAGCTCCTTGATGCCTTTTTCGATGGAATCGGTAATCTCTTTGAGCCGTTCTTTGTTTGTCTGTTTAGTTTCAGCCTGGGGCTGAGCGTTTTCCTGTACAGGCATGAAAAGACCTCCTTGTTATCAGATTTTGTGGATCAGCCTTTTGAATTTCAGCGCACTGTTTTCGATA
>JAZRVX010000138.1:0-2271 GCA_045599455.1 Faecousia sp.
CCTTCTCCGTGGATCGGGACAGCGATGACTTCAAGGAGCTGTTTCAGTCTATAAAGCGTTTCGGTGTCAAAGACCCGGTGCTTGCCCGCTTCAATAAGGACGGCGAGTTGGAAATTCTGTCCGGTCAGCGCCGCCATCTGATCGCAAGTGAGCTGAACTATCCTGTTCCCACGATCATCCAGCAGCTTGACGATGACGATGCCCGTATCCTTGTGGCCGACGGCAACTTGCACCGTGAACATATTTCCACCTATGATCTGTCCCGCGCTCTGCGTATGAAAGCGGACAGCATGAAGCGCAAGGCCGGACGAAAGCTGCGAGGCGAAAAAGGCGGGCCGGAGACTGATGAGCTGATTGCAAAAGAAATGGGTATGAGCACGATGAAGCTCAACCGTCTTATGAAACTGTCCGAGGCAACCAAGTCAATCTGTGATTTGGTAGATGAAGGATCGCTGGCGGTTTCGATTGCCTATAATATTGCGTTTCTTCAGCCGAAGGTTCAGGACACCGTTGCGGATCTGATCGGAATCAACGTTAAGGTCAACAATGAGAATACCGGGCTTTTGAAAAAGGTTGCGGCCTCTGAAAGCCTCACCGAGCAGAAGATCCGTGATGTATTGGAGGGCAGATACCCGCCGAAGGTCGTGGAAAAGCCCAAGCCCGTAACGCCGCCCGCACCGACAACTCCGGCAATGGCTCCTACCGGCATACCGAAGTCCCCGGACGTTCCGGTGCCTCTCTCGGCCTCAGTACCGCCGAAAGCGCCAGACAATGTGGTTTCCTTCCCGTCCAGTAATGCAGTACCTACGCAGGCAGCCGTGTCCGGCGTTCCCGCTCCCTCGTCACCGTCTGCGCCTGTTGCATCCCCTGCTGTTCCGTCTGCCAGTCCTGCCAAACTCGCATCTGAGCCGCAGGATCGGGAAAACAGCTATGAGACGAAGATCATTCTGCGCGGCGACCGACTCCGCAAGTATTTCCCTGATGTGTCTATGACGCCCCGCGAGATCGAGGATAGCGTGTATGACGCGCTGGAAGAACGCCGTCAACGGCTGGAAAAGCAGAAGCAGAAAGCGGAGATTTTCAACAAAGAGAAGAAAGGGCCGGTGAAGTGATCGAATGAATGTACTGGTCGTAGAGCCGGGGTATCTGCCCTATGAAAAGGAGATAAACGGTCTTGAGGAAATGCAGGCCGTCGTCGGAGGACTGATCGAGCCGATCTATCCCTATGAGGAAAGAGTTGCTCTTGTCGGGAACGAAGAATCACTGCTTATAGGTCTCCCGTTTAACAGAAGTGTCCCGGCAGGCTACGGTGGCCTGTTCGGGACATTCTTCATTTGCGGGCTGGGAGAGGAGGACTTCTGCTCTCTCCCGCCCGATTTGATGGAACGCTTCAAAAAAGAATATGAATGCTCTGAAATTCTTATCGGAGCAAAAGGAAATGAGCCGATTACATTCAAGGTGCCATCCCGACGAAAACAAACGGAGACTCCTCCCCATGAGAAGAACCACAGCGGCCCGGAACGCTGACGCACTGGCAGAGCGGCAGGAGCAGATAAGGGCTCTGACGGAAAAGCTGGAAAGCGGTGTTAAAGCCGTGTTTGAGAGCGAGGACTACGCGAAATATCTGGAGGCTATGTCCAAGTTCCACCATTACAGCTTTGGAAACTGTCTTTTGATTTTCTTCCAATGCCCCGAAGCAAGTGCGGTGGCCGGTTATACCACATGGAAGAAGCTGGGGCGCACAGTGAAGAAAGGAGAAAATGGCATCCAGATTCTTGCCCCCTGTCCGCAAAAGCTTCTTGTGGAGAAGGACAAGCTCGACGCGCAGGGAAACACCCTGATCGGCCCAGATGGGCAGCCGGAGAAAGAAAGTGCCGTTATCAACCGCCAACGGTTCAAGATCGCCTATGTTTTCGATCTGAGCCAGACCGAGGGAAAAGAGCTTCCTTCACTGGGCGTGAATGAGTTGACCGGTGATGTGGAGGGCTTTGACAGTATTTTTCATGCTGTCGAGTTCCTCAGTCCCGTGCCGATATATTACCGGGAGCCCCAGCGATCCAAAGGCTGCTACAACCATTTGGAGCAATGTATCTATGTCAATGACGGCATGAGTCAGGTGCAGACCCTAAAAACGCTGATCCATGAGACAGCCCATGCCAAGCTACACGCTCTGCCCGTGGAAAACGGTGTCATAACGGGAAAGCCGGAAAAAGACAGCCCGACCCGTGAGGTCGAGGCAGAGAGCATTGCCTATGTGGTCTGCCAGCACTT
>JAZRVX010000139.1:0-6856 GCA_045599455.1 Faecousia sp.
ATAACTGTGTTAAAAACCGTATGGGCGGCTATTAGCCGCCCGCGCAGTACATCTTAGAATTTCGGTTCAATCCGATGCAAATTCGTTTTTTTATCGAATTCACATTGGATAATTAAATTGTCTTGGGTGCATTTTGTGCGGTCGACTGATAGTCGCCCCTACGCGATATATCGCAGTAATAATTCCCTATATCTGTCATACCCATATAATTCACCCGCCGGGATTTCTATTTTCACTATTTTTAAGAAATCGCTTGACTCTTCCCCAGGGGAACAGATAAGATAATCCCTATATAAGCGAATTGAGAGCCAAACAGGTTGGCATCAATTATTGATTTGTGAATATATCGAAAGCGTTATCAAAGGAGGGAATGTAAATGAAACTGGCTTTCTTTTTGGGCGGTCTTGGCTTGCTCATTCTGCTACTGGCTTTATTTTCAGACGGGCGGCACTGGCTGAACTATCGGCTGTACTCCGGCCGCACTCTGGCGAAAGTCCACGAAATCAGACCTTTTACCGTGAACGATTCCAGAAGCTCCGTAGAACAGCTTTGGCCGGATGGAACATGGAAGCGCCTACAGCAAACGGAAGATCGTGCGGTTCAGCTTCGTCCCTATGGATTCCTCCTCTTTGAGCAAAACAAACCAATGGTACGATTTTCGTGGGAGGCAGAGGGCAGCCGCTTCCGGGGAAATTATCGCTATATGTATCACACCCCGCTTTGGAATGTGGGGGACACAGTCGAACTGCACTACTTACCCGGAAAGCCTTGGATGTATGAGGCAGCAAATCCTAAATTGTCAATCTCCATTTTCCTGAAAGCGGGCTTGGGAATCGTTTTGATTCTTGCGGGACTGCTCACCGGCTGCAGTATTCAAGAAAATATGTCCCGCAAGGATACTGCTGAAAATCGGCTGTATGGTATCGAGCGAATGAGGCAGGCGGCAGCGCAGCGCCCCACGCCGAAAATCACAACCATTTCCTCGGAGCATGGTGCGGATTATGAAATTGTTTGGGAAGATGAAGGCTTAGAGGAACACATCCGTTTTCTATTGAATAAAGAAACCGCGCCCATTCTTCACAGTGATGTATGGGATATCCAATCGCTTACCCTATTTACCTCTGCCAAAATCGAGGACAGAATTGGAACGACTGACTGCATTCTTTATTCCTTAGAAGAGGACACTTCTCAGCTTCGGCGGCTCTATGACGGCAAAGACTTTTCTACCATCCAATCCCTGAATGACTTAAAGCATTTTGATAATTTGCAGATTCTGGACATTTTGCTTCCCGAACCGCTGGAGGATATTTCCGGCATTGCGAATTGCCGAAATCTAAAAAGCGTCAATCTATCTGCAAAGAATTGGAACGGACTGCAAAACTGCAATGACCTGCTGTGTGCTTCTGTGAGTATCGATGCTGCCGCACCTACAACGGAGCTTTCAGGGCTGTTTTATTTGGAAGAGTTGACCATCACGACTTCGGGCGAAGTGGATTTATCCGTACTCTGCAATCTTCCGAACCTGAAATCCTTGTTTGTGAACGCGAAAAAGGTACGCTCTCTGGAGCCTCTGACCCAACTACCAAGCCTTGTTTATCTTGACCTTGGCGGTGCAGATGTCCCGAGCTTTGAGCCCTTGACGAAAACCGGGCTGCAATATTTAGATTTGGGTCTTTCTTTTTTGAACCGCACCAAATATTCTGCCACTGACAGCGACATGATTGCACGGATTCCGGATTTGACCTATTTGGATTTGAGCTACTTTACGGATGCGAATGTGCAGCTTTGTGAGGTTATCGTTGCCCGGTGTCCCCGGTTGCAGTATCTGGATATTTCCTACACGCCTGCTGCAAAAAACAGTGGCCAATTGAATGATGATAACATTCTTGCGTTGATTGATATGATATAAGGAGGGCAAGCCTATGAAAATGAAAGAAGTATTGGAAACCACAGGCCTGACCGAGAAAGCAGTTCGCCTGTATATTGAGCATGGTCTCGTGAAACCCGAGATTGAGCAGGGGCTGCACAACCGCAGCTTTGAGTTTTCCGAGGAAGATGTTAAGCAGCTTTCGACCATTTCCGTCCTGCGTAATGCAGGCCTGTCTATCGCCGACATTCGCTTCCTGCAGGAGCATCCCGACCAGATTCCGGCCTATCTGGAAGAACACAAACGCAAGATGACCGAGAATCTGCGCAAGGCGATGAAGCTTGAGACAGCTATTGAGACCCTGACCCCTGACCAGCGCGGCAATCTGGATGCACTGGCCGGCGGCCTTGCGCGGGCTGTGGAGCCTCTGGAGCCGGAGACTGCCGGAGACCGCCATTGGGGTCTGGTTATCGGAGCAACCGTTTTGCTGATTCTGGCTGTGGTATGCGGCATTCTCGGCCAGACCCGTGGCAGGGGAGGCATTTTGACGATGATGTATGCCTTCGTTGCTGTGTGCTTTGTCGGTGCCTTCGGCGGACTGGTGAGCTGCTTCATGTCCGTGCGCTACGCCACGGCACCTTGGCGTGCACGCCGTCTTTCTCAGCACTACGAAGGCCGCGTAATCTCCGTCATGCTGCAAACCGGCTATTCAAGCTCCTATTCCATTGGCTCTACTGCCACCATCGGCGGCCCCCGCTGGGGCGGAAACGGTGGTATCTGGGCGCTGGCCTTCATGGTTTGGAATGAGATTCGCCCGGACCATTGGTATCCGCTTATTCAGTTCCGGGATGCAAACGGAAAAATTCGCGCCCTGACCTTCCCCTATGGCACCCTGCGCAATACCTATCAGGAGGGTGACATGGTATCCTTTGCCTTGACCAAGAACGGTTATCAGGCGCTTCCGATGGAGGGCGCATGGCTTAAAAAGAAGGCCATCATCTATTTTGTCTGCGGTTTGGCAGTTGTCGTGATTCTGATGAGCCTGTATGCCCATTATTTTCCGGTGCTGCTGGCAGAGGCTAATCGCCAGTTCCCGCCCAGATGGTAAAGAAACCCCTCGGCTTTTGGTTAAGCCGAGGGGTTTTTAAGATTTCCTGATACTATGCAGTCTTTTTTCGCACTTTTCCGTTGGCATCAAAACAGTTCATGGTCCATATATTTATAAACAGAACCGCGCCAAGGGTGAGGACGAGCTCCACAATCATGCAGAGGAAAGCGGCCCACACGGCATCCGCGCTTTCCATAAAAGCAAAGCGAATGCACATGATAATCATAATCAGCGTCAGCGCAGCGCCCAGACCGCCCATGACAAGCCCTGCCAGATGCTGGGTGTACTGCCATGCTCGGGGGGAACCCATGCCGAAGTAGCATCGATAGCCAAAGTAGTAATTTGCCTCTTTTGGAGCCAGAAAATAATAGGCAAGACCAAGCCCCAGAAGCAGCAGCGGGCCAATCAGGACGGCAATACGGCAAATGCCCACGATGCCATGCATCATATCGGGAATATTCGGCATCAGAGTGGCAATGTCAAAATTGTCGGCCAGCTCGGACAGACTGTCCAGCTTGGAAAGCAAGCCTTCGCTCATGCTTTTTCCTCCAGAAATTTACTGATTTCCGTCATAAAGCTGCTGACATCGGCGAATTTGTGATAGATGGATGCGAAGCGAATATAGGCGACTTCATCCAGAGGCTTCAGGCGCTCCATAACCATCTCACCAATTTTTTCGGTGCTGATTTCGCGCTCCAGTGTGTTCTGGATGGACTGTTCAATCTCGGTTGCGATTCGGTCAAGGTCGCGCACATCCACACGGCGCTTGTCAAAAGCGTGCATCATGGAGCCGATGAGCTTATTGCGGTCAAAGGCCTGACGGGAGCCATTGCGCTTGACCACGATGATGGGAAGTGTTTCGACGATTTCATAGGTGGTGAAACGGTGTTGGCAGCGGCTGCATTCGCGGCGGCGGCGAATGCTGATGCCATCCTCGCTGTGTCGGGAGTCCACAACCTTGCTGTCCATATCACCGCAGAAAGGACATTTCATAGCGTTCAAACCTTTCTTATCAGATTACAATAGTATATCAAAAGTGAAAGGCTTTGTCCATCGTAAAATACAATGTTTCTTGCATTTTTCGGGGAATTTAGCTACAATGAAAGAAAAACTTCGGAGGTTGTGGAAAATGACACGACATACTTGGTATTATGTCTGGCTTGGACTGTTTTTAATCACTGCGGCGATGGGCTTTGTGCCGGAGCAGGCGGGGATGGAGCGATTCCTGCGCCTGACGCTGACGGTGCTGTTTTTCCTGCCCCCCGCAGTGATTCTGAAGAAGGGAACCAAACGGGATGCAAAGCGGATTTTTGTAATCAGTGCGTCTTCCCTGTGCCTGACCGTGACGACAATCGTCATCAGTGTCGTATCCGCCCGAGGCAGTGAGGGTCTGGGAAATTTTCTGCATGCGTTGCTGGTGATTGTGTCCGCGCCCATGATATGCGGCGGCGTTTGGGTGCTGAGTTTGTTCCTGTGGGCGTGTCTGATGTTTGCATGCAGAGGACGATTTGGTGAATTGCTGAAAAAATCTCACTGATTTTGAAAAAAGTTGGTGACTTTTTCGCAAATGTATGGTATACTGAAACCACTTATAAATTAAATGAGTATATGACTCGGAGAGAAGGATATCCCTATGGCAACTTATGATATTATTACCGATTCCGCCAGCGACCTTTCCGTCGAAATGGCCGAAAAGCTGGGTGTGCGTATTGCGCATCTGATGGTGAACTTCCGCGGCGAAAGCTTTCCTGACCGCAATGACGACAGCCTGAAAGAGGTGTATGCGGGTCTGCGCGGTGAGGAGGTTGCTACTACCTCCGCTGTCAATCCTGAGGCATGGATTGAGGCTATCCGCCCCTCTCTGGAGGCCGGCAAGGATGCAGTTGTAATTGCATTCTCTTCCGCACTGTCCACTACTTATCAGTCCGCAGTTGTCGCAGCCACTGAGCTGATGGACGAGTTCCCCAAGCGCAAGGTCTATGTCTGTGACTCCCTGTGCGCCTCCATGGGTCAGGGCCTGCTTGTGTGGTATGCCTGCAAGCAGCGTGACAACGGCGCAAGCGCTGTTGAGGTCGTGGAGTGGGTTGAGATGAACAAGCGTCATGTCTGCCACTTCTTCACCGTTGACGATTTGCAGTTCCTGAAGCGCGGCGGCCGTATCAGTGCTGCCACTGCTGCCATGGGCACTATGCTCAGCGTCAAGCCCATCCTCCATGTGAATAATCAGGGCGAGCTGACCGATGTGGATAAGGTTCGTGGCCGCAAGGCTGCCATGCAGGCACTGGTTAGCAATATGACCGAAAAGGCTGCAGGTTATAAGAACCATGTTGCGTTCATTTCTCACGGTGACTGCCGCGAGGATGCCGAGACTCTGGCAAAGTTGGTCAAGAAGCACTGCGGTGTTCAGGAGGTCGTCATTGGCTATGTGGGCGCCGTTATCGGTGCACACGCAGGCCCCGGCACTCTGGCTCTGTTCTTCATGGGCAAGGATCGTTGATATGTATTCGTACCGGGCGCCGTTAGGTGCCCGGTTTTTTATCCCCACCAAAAGGAGAATCACTATGCAAACCCCATTTCCCGAACTGAAAAAGAAGCTGGCCTTTGGCTGTATGCGCCTGCCCACCATCGGTGATGAAATCGACACCGAGCAGGTCAAAAAGATGGTGGATGCTTTCCTTGCAGCGGGCTTCAACTACTTTGATACTGCCCGCCCTTATCATGGAGGCCTCAGCGAAAAAGCACTGAAAACCTGTCTGACCTCCCGCTACAGCAGGGACAAGTTCATTCTGACGGACAAGCTGAATCCGAATTTCTACGAATGTGAAGCAGACATCCGTCCCCATTTTCAGTATCAGCTGGATGCATGCGGCGTGGATTATTTTGACTTCTATCTGCTCCATGCCAATTCGGCATCCCGCCATGAGGTGTTCACCAAGACCAATGCCTACAACATCCTGCAGGAGCTGAAGGCCGAGGGCAAGATTCGCCATGTGGGTATGTCCTTCCACGACAGCGCGGAGGTGCTGGACAGAATTCTCACGGAGCATCCCGAGCTGGAGGTTGTACAGCTGCAGTTTAACTATGTGGACTACGAGGACGACAATGTGCAGAGCAAGGCCTGTTATGATGTGTGCGTGAAGCACGGAAAGCCTGTCCTTGTCATGGAGCCGGTAAAGGGCGGCAGTCTTGTGAATCTGCCCGAGGAAGCGGCGGCACTGCTGACCGAGGGAAGCCCTGCAAGCTACGCCATTCGCTTTGCGGCATCTTTCCCCAATATCGTCATGGTGCTCTCCGGCATGAGTAATCTGGCGCAGATGCAGGATAATCTGTCCTATATGGCGGACTTTAAGCCCATGAGCGAGGCGGAAATGGAGCTCATCTCCCGTGTGCGTACCATCTATCAGGGCAAGCACCGCATTCCCTGTACCGCCTGCCGCTACTGCACCGATGGGTGCCCCGCCGAGCTGCCGATTCCCGATTTGTTTGCCTGTCTGAATGACCTGCGGGAGGGCAAGGAGGGTGCCCGGGAGCGCTATGCCGCCTTTGAAAACAGAGCGGATGCCTGCCTGAAATGCGGTCAGTGCGAGACCCAGTGCCCCCAGCATCTGAAAATTCGGGATTTATTGGAGGAAATTTCGGCACAATTCTGATTTTTTCTGTGAATTTGTGCAACGCAGGGTCAACACTTTCGGAATATAATGGAGAAAAATTCGGAAAGGTGAAGACCCTATGGACAAGGAAAAACTGGTAATTAAGAAGCGGGAAGGCGATGGCAGTAAGATTATTACCATCCGTATCAAGTCTTCCACCCTCACCAAACTCGATGAGATTTCCGATAGCATCAATTATTCCCGCAATGAACTGATAAACCGTATTCTGGT
>JAZRVX010000140.1:0-1029 GCA_045599455.1 Faecousia sp.
AGAGTGAAGACGACGTGGAAGTACGTCACCGGGACGAGCTCCTCCTTTCGCGAGGCAAGCCACGCTTCCCTCGGTGCGCTCTGGCAGTTCGGGCAGTGGCGGTCGCGGCAGCTGTTCCACGCCTGGTGCACGGCCCCGCACCCGGGACACACCATCAGGCGGCCTCCCATGGCTTCGGTACGGCAGTCACGGATGTGACGCAGGACCTTTGCCATATGGGGTGTGGGACGGTATTGCCGCGACCAGTCTGCACCGAACTTCCCGAGCGCCAGACTGATGCCGCGATCCATCACGCTTTCACGGGAAAGATGAGGTCAACGGGGCCCACCCAGCGCTGGTCGCTGTGCGTCTCCGCAATGTTCAGATAGATGGCAGTGGTCTCCAGACGCTTGTGTCCCAGCCACTGCTGGATGTGGCGGATGTCCACTCCGAGCTCAAGCAGTATGGTGGCATAGGTGTGACGGAGGACGTGGCAGCTCACGTGCTTGGCAATGTCCGTTCGCGCCAAAGCGGCGGCAAGCACTTTCGGAGGCCATCCCTTGCCCTTGGGCTTGTCGCGCTCCTGCTCGAACAGGTACTTGTGGGGATGATAGGCCTTCAGGTATGCGGTGACAACCTTCTGCATGTTCTTCGAGAACGGAACATAGCGGTCCTTGCGGCGCTTGCCTTCGCGGATGTGGATCTTTCCGCGGTCGAAGTCGAGGTCATACGTACAGAGGTTGAGCACTTCGCTCTTGCGCAAGCCCGTGTCGAACATCAGGCCGACAAGGGCCTTGTCACGCAGGTCCAGACAGGCCTTGAGCAGAGACTTTACCTCGTTCTGTGACAGCACCACCGGCAGTGTCCTCCGTGCCGGGATTGTCGGATTGGCCGACAGAGGACAATCCAACCCGAACAGCTTGAAGTACTTCCGCACGCAGTACACGGCGTGGAGCATGTGGGAGCCGGATGCCTTGCGCTTCAGAAGCTTGTTGTAGTACTCGACGTACTCGTTGTCGCTGATCTCCTCGGGCAGACGGCCGTATTCGA
>JAZRVX010000141.1:0-1302 GCA_045599455.1 Faecousia sp.
ACTACAATTTCACTGGGCTCACGGTTGAGACAGTGTCCGGATCATTACACCATTCGTGCAGGTCGGAACTTACCCGACAAGGAATTTCGCTACCTTAGGACCGTTATAGTTACGGCCGCCGTTTACCGGGGCTTCAATTCAGACCTTCTGCTCGCGCATAAGCCCTCCTCTTAACCTTCCGGCACCGGGCAGGTGTCAGACTGTATACATCATCTTTCGATTTGGCACAGCCCTGTGTTTTTGTTAAACAGTTGCCTGGACCTATTCTCTGCGCCTCACTTGCGTGAGGACCCCTTCTCCCGAAGTTACGGGGTCAGTTTGCCTAGTTCCTTAACCGTGAATCACCCAAGCGCCTCAGTATACTCAACCCGACCACGTGTGTCCGTTTACGGTACGGGTAACAACGCGTTGCAGCTTAGCGGATTTTCTCGGCAGCATGCTTACCCGCGCTATCCGATTGCCCCGGAGGGCGCTCGGTACTGTCGGGGTTCAGCTCGAGGGGTGGATTTGCCTGCCCCTCTCATAGCCTACGCCCTTCAACCCCCTATTCCGTCAGGGGGCGGCGGTGTCACTCCTGCGTCTCCACATCGCGCGCATCGTTAGTTCCGGAATATTAACCGGATCTGCCATCGGGATCGGCCTTCGCCTTACCCTTAGGACCCGACTGACCCAGGGACGATTGACGTCGCCCTGGAAACCTTGGTCTTTCGGCGAGCGGGAATCTCACCCGCTTTATCGTTACTTATACCTACATTTGCTTTTCCCAACGCTCCAGAGGGGCTCACGCCCCGCCTTCGACGCGGATGGGAATGCTCCCCTACCGATCCCAAAGGATCCCATAGCTTCGGCAGCATGTTTCATACCCGATTATTATCCATGCCCAGCTCCTCGACTAGTGAGCTGTTACGCACTCTTTGAATGAATGGCTGCTTCCAAGCCAACATCCTAGCTGTCTTGGGGGCCGGACTTCGTTAGTCTAACTTAACATGCATTTCGGGGCCTTAGCTGATGGTCTGGATTCTTCTCCTCTCGGGCGCGGACCTTAGCACCCGCGCCCTTACTCCCTGTCTTGGCCCGTGAGCATTCGGAGTTTGTCTGGACTTGATAGGCGGCGAAGCCCTCGCATCCAATCAGTCGCTCTACCTCACACGGGGAACAACAGAGGCGGCACCTAAATGCCTTTCGGGGAGTACGAGCTATCTCCGAGTTTGATTGGCCTTTCACTCCTACACACAGCTCATCGAGAAGCTTTTCAACGCTTATTCGTTCGGCCCTCCATCCCGTGTTACCGGGACTTCAGCC
>JAZRVX010000142.1:0-1226 GCA_045599455.1 Faecousia sp.
CATAGAGCCACCGCCGACAATGTCAACAAGGTGTTCCTTCTCTGCGTTGCTGAACATGCTGTCAACAGTTTCCGGATTAATATCGCTAACAACCAGCTTGTCACCGGCATCAATGTCGGTATTCTGTGCTTCGCTGACAACGACTTCTACCGTGGCAGAGCCTGTGCTGACGGAAGCAGAGAGGTTGTCTTCGGTGCCGGTGAACTCAGCATCGGGCAGCTCAGCAAATGCGGTCATATTCAAGCAGCACAGGAATGTGACAACCATGAATACAGCCAAAAACATACGGGAAATGTTTTTCTTCATTGCTTTTTACTCCTTTTTTTAGATTTATATTTTTCCGGATTTTTCCGGAGAATTTATGATTCACATTGTTCACAAGGAATCCCGGGCAGCTGAATTTTTCATGATTCGGTTACAAAATATGACAATAGTGCAACAAAGGCCCAAAGATGGCGATATCCCAGTCGGGCTGAGCCCAACCGGGATATCAGTGTGAGAAATGAGAACACGGAGTTCAGGAATGCACGCGCATTCAGGGGTAGGGGTTGCGTTGGGGTAGAGTTTGCCGAAAAATCGGCGTAGGAATTGCGTTGGAGTCGGATTGCCGGATAATCGGCGTAGGGAAGGGGTTTGCTCCTTCCGCCGCCCGCAGGGCGACTCTTAGCGCGCAGATGAGGGAGAGCGGCGACATCTTGACCATTTATACATCTGCCAATATAATCGCCACATTTCGCCGGGATTCTTCCATTCATCCATTTGCTGATATGTATGACACATCTCGCCGGGCTCCCTCCGTCATCGCCGTTGGCGATGAAACTTTCACTACGGTGTCATTGCCACCGGCAATGACTGTTATTCAAATTCGCTACGCTACCCTCCCGGAGGGAGGTATACAAGTGCACGGCGTGAGCCCTTTGTCATTCTGAGCGAAGTCGAAGAATCTACCACGATTCCGTCTTTCTCAGATAAACATGATACCAAGATTCCTCGGCAAGCTCGGAACGACCCGCTGTTGTAATCAATTAAACTTCGCGCTTGCGCCGGACGAACATGACGGAGGTCATCACGCCCAGAGCCACGGTAGCAACCGCCAGAGTGATGGCAGCCACACTCAGCTCGATGCGCTGTGCGTCACCGGTCTTGGGGTTGGAGGGATCGACAGCAGCAGAAGAGCTGCCGCCGGGGGTCGTGCCGTTCGCACCGGAGTTAGCACCGGGGGTAAC
>JAZRVX010000143.1:0-8052 GCA_045599455.1 Faecousia sp.
GCTTTATCCCTTATTCATAATGTGGGCAACGAGGCGCAGATTGCGCTCCACTAAGACATTGCGCGCCTCCATGTCCCCCGCGGCACTGCGCGCTAAGTATTCCTTTTCCTCCGCTTCGCTCAGGGGCTTCGGGAAGCTCCCGGAGGATAGCTGCAAGGAGTAAAGCAGACTGCTGAGCATCAGCCATGCGGCTGCCAGCATGGTATCACCCCCATGCCAAAGGCTATGCAGGGCAATTTGTCCACTTGCGCGAAAGAAATCCCCTCGGATAGCTCCGAGGGGATTTCCGCTAGAGGATTTGCAGCTCCGTTAAATACAATTTTATGGACTCCAAGAAATTCTCTGCCCGCTGTATCTGCTTTTCCGCTTCCTCTCTTGATGCGATGAAAAAGTCCAGATAGTCCGCTTTCTCGCGATTTTCAGATGCCAGACGAATCGTTTTAGACAGTTCTTTCGGGAATGTTCCGTTTATGAGCATTCGGCGGATATTCCCGGGGTCTTTGCCAACCATTTTCGCATATTGAGAAACAGTGACATATTCCACAGCACCCACCTTCTTTTCCTGTTTTGATATTAACACGGTGCCGTGTAAATGTCACATGGTTTTGTTCGACAGCATCTCCCTTGTTTTGCGAAAAAAATTCATTTGTTTTTATACGATATGTGATAGTATGTGTAGGATTATGCTTTACCGGATGTGCCAAAATGACACATCCGGTAAAATGTTAGTGAGCTTCCAATCACTTCAATATGATGCTTTCAACATATTTGCGATTGAGCCAGAAACATTGTTTAGGCATCTGCCTGCCATCTGGCAAGGGATATGTATCACTTGCATTGATTGCATGAGGTCTCACATGGGCAACTCTGTTTTCGGTGGATTTCGGAAGATTATTATGTGTCACCTTTCCATCAAAATAGAGCTGCACGCCATCTTTAATGATTTTGACAGTTCTTTCCCAGACGGTATGCACTTCTTCCAAATCTTCGGCAGGAATATTCCAGAATTTGATTCTCTCAAAGGTAAAGATGCCGCCATCGTTTTCTCTGAAAATAACAAACAAGAATTTTGCAGGCTCCAAATAATTGCGGAGTTCAGAATCTTCCCATGTTTCATTAATAATTTCCGTGAATTTGAACGCGGGGAAAGACATACTTTCTTTAACGCACCAAGTAGGAGTTGCAAGATGACCACGGCGTGAAATTCTGATTGTCTTAGGAATAATATTAGCATTTTGAAATTCATCGGTATAAGCGATTTTTCCCTTAATTCCAAGCATTTTGGCAAAAAGAATTTCATTAATGTTTTTGGCAATGCCTTGAATACCGAATCGTTCCCGGAGTTGTGTTGTAGTCATTCCAAAGTATGGAGAAACCTTGTTTGTGATATAGGTTTCAAAATCGGTATTAATAAGCTCGTGCCAGTCTTTAATGATATGCTCGTCTCGCTCTTCTCCAAAAATATAGGAGCGCAAAACATGGGTCATGTAAGAGGACTTTAATGAATATGCCCTCTGCTTTGCAAGGATGGGATTAAAGGGTTGCTTACGAAGAGAAGTAGCTGCCGTTGCGCCCTTAGTGCAAGCAGCCAGATAAAGTGTATCGCCCTCTGTGATTAAATGTGCTTCGCCTCGCCGGACTTTGGTAATAATCTTCTCCCAATCCTGTTTAATGATAATCAAGTCAGTTGTAGGGAAACTGAAAAGAATCGCTGCATCAATGGTAAAATCGCTCTTTGGAACGCCGGCCTTATGCTCATAAGACATTAATAACATCGTTTCGCATTTATGCCAAAAGGAGCTTGTTTCAAAGGTCTTTTGGTACTCGGTCATGTAGTCGATGATATTACATACTAAACGTTCTTTAGCAGATATTCCCCGTGTGTTACGCACATAGGGTGTAACCTTTAATTCAACCTTTGCTTCGGGAAAATCAGGCTCAGATTCACTATTCACCTTATAGCCGAACCAGCTTTCTTCCAGAACAGTACCGATTGCGCCTTTTCCAGTGGTAAGACGGCCTGTTTTGTCAACCTGACCAAGAGGAACGCCAATGACTTCTTGGGCTCGCTTTAACACAGCTTCCTTTGTGGTAAATTCGGTTCCTTCCATGATCAGCCCCTCCTAAATTATTCAGAAATAATGATTGAATCCAATACTTTTCCCATGCGGGTAATCATCGGCACAACAAGGGCATTTCCCATACAGAAGTACCTCATTCTATCGGGCATACCAGAGTTAGTCCATTCATCATCAAAGCCCTGCAAGCGCTCTGCTTCAACAGGGGTCAGCAGTCTAAGTCTGCCTGTGCATGGGTCTGATACAACATGGGTACTGCGGTTCAAAGTGGATTCACTGGTCAGCATTGTTCTACCGGGCCTGTCCCAGGGGTCAGGGAATGCAATCGGGCCCTCGCTGAACACATACTCATGACCATCAGCCGAGGTTCTGGGAATCCTCTTTGCGCCCTTAAGATATGTCCACTTTGACATTTTCTCAGTAGTGATATAGAAACGCTCGTCAACATTCTTTTGCAGCACCTGACCCAAAGTGATAGGTGCTTCTTCCTGTTCAATGACTTTGGCAGTATAAACCACGCCATTGTGCATGAAACCAGCGTTTTCAAAAGCAAATTTGAAGTTATCACTGACTTCAACAATATCAGTGCTGATGATTGTTTCGGCAATCTTTCCAATCTCAACAATGGGGAATGCTTTAACCATCAAGCCATCATTATTCATGATATTTTCAGCAGAAACATCATGAATACTCTGACCATATACGGTATCATTGCGATATGCAAAGATAAATGTTCTTCTTCGTCTTTGCGCCGCACCGTACTGTGCTGCATTAACAACTCGCCACTCTGCACTATATCCCAGTGCATTAAGGCAAGCAAGAATAACACCGAAGTCACGGCCTCTCTGCTTTGCCGGAGATTTCAGGAGTCGGTCAACATTTTCAAAAATGCAAAAAGGAGCTTTCTTTGCTTCAAGAGTATCTCTAATCTGCCACCAAAGGACTCCTTTCTTTCCTTCTATACCCTTAGAAGAAGCAAGGGTATGGGCAACAGAATAATCTTGACAGGGGAAGCCCCCCACCAATAGGGTATGGTCAGGGATATTTTCTTTGATGACAGTGCTGATATCCTCTCCTGTATGGTCTTCTCCGCGAGCATCGAGCGAAGTACCAAAATGAGAAACATAGCAGTCATGCGCCCACTGTGTTTTTGCCCCGGGTTCCCATTGGGAGAACCAAACGGTTTCCCATCCGGTGTCGAGGCGTTCAAGGCCGAGCCTGAATCCTCCAACACCTGCGAACAGCTCGCAAACTGTTTTATTCATAAAAAGTCCTCTCTTGGTTATAAGAAACCGACCCACTTGTGTTTCTTTAGAAAAAATGTTAGCATTGGCATTTCGCCAAATCGTTCTAAAGACTGTATTATCTTATCATAAAACTTAGTAAAATGCGATTGCAAGTTATTACAAACATCATTTGTTACTCTGTAGAATTTGAAAAAACTTCTTCAAATCGTGTAGAAGCAGATTAAAAGCTTGATTCAATCTAGTGTACCGCTGCTATGAACTGATTCACTAAAAACTCGTAAAAAGCTCACTTTTGGATATCCCTATGAGTTAATTTCAAAGCATTTCCAAGAAGCAACACTACACGCAAAATCCCCCCGGGGTGAAATCGGTGATTTCACCCCGGGGGGATGCGTTTACATATAGCTCTTAATGGTGGAAATCAGGATATCGCCCGCCACCACTCTGTCCTCGGCGGCAAAGCCGGGGGCAAAATTGTCGGAGTACAGCACCTGGGCATTGGGCGGGAACTCGTCGTCCCCCTCCCAGACCAGAATGCGCATCTTGTAGCCGCCGATGAGGTCGAACTCGAAGCCCGCATCGCCGTTGGTAAGCGCCACAGCGCCCATTTTCTCGGCAGCAGTGCGGAAGGCCGCCACCCTGGTGCCGAAGGTGAATGCCGCTCTCGTCAGCACCCGCCCGGTGTAGGGCTTGATGTACATCTCGCCCCAGGGCATCTCCCGGAAGGTCTTCCATGTGTTGCCCCACAGCTCGTCCCGGCTCTCCAGCAAGTATCGCAGGAGGAAGGTCTGGGTGGGCAGGGGCGGGATTTTCCCACCGTCCAAGGCGCGGATGGCGTAGTCCGGGTGGGCGATGGCAAAGACGCGCCCGAGAAGCGTGAGGGTGAATTCACATCCGTCCCACTGCACCGCTTTCAGGCGGGCGGTGACGGAGGCCGGGTCCGAATCGCGGAAAAGCCCCTCATAATGGGCAAAGGGCACTTCTTCTTTGTTGTTTTCTACTTCCATAGTTACTCCTGAATACTGCTCGGGAACAGGCTCGAGTTGGTGTGGGGGATGAAGCAGGCCGCCACGAAGGAATCCATGTAGCCCGGGTGGGTGCTCAGCTCCAGATAGGTCATATTGGCGGCAACCTCGGCGGTCTTCTGTATGGCCTCGTCGGACATGACCATGGCATAGGCGCCCGTCAGGGAGGAATTGCCGATATAGCTGAACTTTTCCAGCTCCACATCGGGGAACATACCGATATTCACGGCGTTCTTCATATTGATGCCGGAGCCGATGCCGCCCGCCACATACACATGGTCAATCATGTCCACGGTCATATCCACGGACTGCAAAAGCGTGTCGATGGCGGAGAAGATGGCGCCCTTGGCGCGAATGAAGTTATCAATATCCACCTCGTTGATGGAGATTTCCCGTCCCGTCTCGCTCTCGGCGGGCTCGGCCAGCACGAATCTGCCCATGCCGTGGGCATCGCGCTTAACGCGGCTGCCCTCTCGGACGAAAAGTCCCTTGGCATTGATGATGGAGCAGCGGAAAAGCTCGGAAATAATGTCGATAATGCCGGAGCCGCAGATACCGACAGGTTTCTGCCCCTCGTCACCCACGATGGTTAAGCTCGGCTCCATGGTGTCGCGGTCAAGGGTACAGGCCTCAATAGCGCCGTCGGTGGCGCGCATGCCGCAGGAAATGTCGCCGCCCTCAAAGGCTGGGCCGGCAGAGCAGGCACAGCTCATCAGGAAATCCCGGTTGCCGTAGACGATTTCGCCGTTGGTGCCCAGGTCGATGAACAGGCTCATCTCGTCCTTGTCCCACACGCCGGAGGCCAGAGTGCCCGCGGTAATATCGCCGCCCACATAGGAGCCGATATTGGGGGCAATGACCACATCCGCCTCGGGGTTGGCGGGGAGCTTCACATCGGAGGCCTTCAAACCCTCCCAGGCAAAAAAGCTGGGGATATAGGGCTCCATGCGCACGCTCTCGGCATCCACTCCCACGAACAGGTGGTTCATGGTGGTGTTGGCGCCCACAGTCAGGCGCAGGATGTCGTTTGCGGTAATCTTGGCCTCCTTGCAGAGGTTGGCAATAATGGGGGTCAAAGTCTCCTTGATGATGGCATCCTGCAATTTCTTTCTGCCGTCGGGCTTGCCCTGCTCGATGATGCGGTTGATGACATCCGCACCGAAGCGAATCTGGCCGTTGCCGGAGGAACCCTTGGCAAGGAGCTTGCCCGTCTCCAAATCGGTGAGCACCATAGTGACGGTGGTGGTGCCGATATCAATGGCGCAACCCACAATGGCGGTGTGGTCGGGTGCGCAAATCTCCATGCAGCAGAAGCTATCGCCCTTTAATTCGCCCTTGACGCAGACAGTGAATGCGTTATCGCGCAGGACGCGCGCCATGCGCACCATCACGCAGTGGGGAATTTTCACAGTCTGCACGCCCAGCGCTTCCTGCAACGCCCAGGTCAGGCGCTCATTGTCGGGCATGGTGTCGTCCAGCGTAGGTTCGGACATCGTCACGACCACCTGACGGAAGTTGTTGGTGAAGGCAATGCCGGAGGCCTTCAAATCCTCCTGCGCCTTGGTGAAGATGGCGATTTCCTTGGGGGAGCTGAGGTCGGCGGTCTTCATGCGGGACTGGTAGGCGGATGCAATGTCCGGCACTAAGACGGTGCAGTCCCCCACAACCTTGGAGTTGCAGCTCAGCCGCCAGCCTGCGGCGTACTCCTCCTCGGAGATATGGCGGCTCCGGGTGGAATCCAGCTGCCCCTCCACGAGCTTCACGCGGCACTTGCCGCAGGAGCCGTTGCCGGAGCAGGGTGCATCAATCGCCACATTGGAGCGGCGTGCCAGCTCCAGCAGATTGTCCCCTGCATTGCATTCGGCGGTGACACTTGCGCCGCCCTCTATGTCAAAAATTACCTTGGGCATGGGAATCCCTCCATTTGTATTTATCGGTACTATTATAGCGATTATAAAGGGTAATGTCAACGCCTGCACAGGCTTCACAGCGCCTTGCGGGGGCAATTCTTCACGCACTCCATGCACAATATGCACTCGGTACCGTTTTTGCGGCGGCGGGAGTTGTCCGTCATGTCCACATCCATGGGGCACACCCGTTTGCAAGCGCCGCACTCCACGCACTTTTCCTTGTCGCAGGTGATGCGAAGGAGGGAAAAATAGCTCATGGGCTTTAAGAACACCGTAATCGGGCACACATATTTACAAAACGCCCGGTTATCCTTGCAGGCAAAGGCCAGCGCGATGCTCACAGCGTAATACAGGAAATTGCCAATCAGGAAGCACCAAAACATCACTCGCTCCGGATTTCCCGCATGGGTCAAAAACAGCGCCGCTACGAAGCCAAACGAGAGGCAAAAATGGACATAGCGCACCCGGCCGAAGTTTCGCCGGGGGGCTTGCGGACGCTTATAGGGCAGAAAATCCAGCACCATGGCCGTCCAGCAGGCATAGCCGCACCAGCCCCGCCCAAAAATCAGAGGGCCGAAAATCTTGGCAACGGCATAGTGGATGGTCGCCGCCTCGAAAACCCCGGTGAAGAGATAATACCAGAACCCCTCAAGCTGCATATTCTCCCCACAGATAACGCCCAGATACACCAGCATATACAGCCCCACAAGCAGCTGCACAAAGCGGCGGGCGTGGGGCTGCTTTTTTATCATCAAGGCCACGCCCAGAGCCAGCGCCGTGCCGATATAGGAAAAATTAAAAAGGTAAAACGCATTTCCCTTTGTCAGCCACAGCGCCACTGCCACAGTCTCGAAGACCAGCCAAAGAAATCCCGGAAGCAGGTATTTTTTCAAGTGAGCTCACCTCTTCGTCCATTATATCGGATTTCCCCGGGATTGCAACCTGCGCCGCTCGCTTGCCGCATCCGAAAAAATTGGTTGACCTTTTCCGGCAAAGGTCAGGTTTGCTTAGCAAATGGAGCAAATGCCAACAAATTAAGCCTATATCAAAATCTATATCAAAATCATAATCTATATCTATATCAATAACTATATCAGGAAAATTAAGGTCTGTGGATAACCGAGTTTTCCACAGGGTTTTCAACAGACTTATCCACAAGCCCCATAGTTGTATTTTAGAATCACCACACCTGTAGGGGCGCTTCCGGGATTGTGCGGCGGTCATCCGCTCAGGCAACCGACTGCCCGCCGCCTATGGCGGCGATGGATGGAGCACTGGCGCCACAGCGCTGTCCAAGCGAGTAACCGTTGAAGGCGGCTCTTGGCGAGTCGGAAGCTCTTTCCCTACGATAAGCAAATGCTTCTCTCTTTGTAGAGCACCGACAACTGATAACTGATGCCTGAAGCCTGTAAAACAAAACAAGACCGCCCGGTGGGCGGTCTTGTTCTTGTTTTACATTGGATTACATCAGGGGCTCCAGACCCAGGACGGGGTGACCCTTCTCGGTCAGCCAGTTCAGCAGCTCCTCGCAGTCGGTGGTGACGGTCTCGTCGGCGACCATGTCGCAGAAGTTCTCGATGCCGTACAGCTCCATAGCGGTCTTGTTCAGGCGCTCAGCCACATCGTCCTTCAGCTCCTTGGGCATCCAGACAATTCTCTGGATACCGCCTTCGGCGGAAACGAACTTCTTGGAAGCGATAAAGTGACGGCCGTGACCCATGTAGCCGGGAGTCTGGACACCGCCGCCGGTGCAGGAGGCCAGCTCGCCGAAGGTCATGCCGGCGGGGGTCAT
>JAZRVX010000144.1:0-7360 GCA_045599455.1 Faecousia sp.
TTCGATTGCCACCACGGTGCCGCTGACGGAGGAATGTACGGGTGCGGAGATGAAGCCGGAGGCCTCCGCGATTTTCTGGCCGACCTTTACATAGTCGCCGACATTTACAATGGGGGTGGCGGGAGCGCCCAGGTGCATGGAGGTGGGAATCACGGCCACCTTGGGGTCTGCAAAGCGGGTAAGGGCGATATGTTCACTCAGCTCCTTGCGCTCACTGGGGTGAATGCCGCCGTAGTAGCCTGCAAAGCGGCTGTCGCGGATGGCGGTCACATAGTCATGGATGACCTTATAGTTCACCTTGGAGTAGTCACGAATCTGCACATCCTGCTTCACAAACTCGCCGTTTCTGTCCTGCAGGTCAAGGCGCTGATAAATCTTCTCCCATGCGCAGTCCTTGTTGGGGTCAACCTCACACTTGCCGTTCTTGGCACCGCCGCACTGGCCGTTGACTAAGCTCTTGGAGCAGTCCACAATGGGGCAGATACCGCCGGTGATGTTCAGGTAACATTGTGCGCAAGCATCGCAGGCCTTTTTGGTAAGTGCCATGCCATGATGGCCGGTGTAGTTGAGGCTGTTGCAGGCGGCGATGACGGGAACCTCGGCCATATCGGCCACAGTCTGAATGCCCAGACCGCAGGAGATGACCACCACATGCTCCGTGCCCTCGGGGATGGCATCCATGAGCTGACGCTGGGACTGCACACGGTTGCACAGGAAGTCAATCTTCATTGTGCCGGTAATGTGCTTGCCGAGGCCGGATGCCAGAGTTTCAAATTCGTTGCAATCGGGCTCGTCGAAGGACTCAAATTCCTTGAAGCACTTGTTGCAGGCGACGATGAAAAGATTGTCCTTGCCGGACAATACATCCGTCAGCTCCTGCGTGCTTTTGAGCCTATACTTGGTATAGTTTTCCAATTGCTGACCCTCCTTAGTGTAAGTTTGGTAGGGGATAACGCCCACCTATCAAAAAGCAGTTTTTCATAAGCCGGGCGAAAGCCATACTTCGTCTTATAGACTCTTACACTATACCATACTCTGTACCAATAATCCAGTAGGGGAGCCCATTTTTTTCGCCTTTTTCTGCGCTGCCGCCGACAAAGCGGGTATGTGATGAAAGGAAGCTTTAACCGGGTTATTCAGTGTAGGGGCGGCTATCATGTCAGCCGCCCGGCAGTGAAACTAGGAGCTTCCGGAATTTCAATGCGAATTCGTACAACTTATCGTATTCACACCGGATTTATTGTATTATAATGGTGCGTACTGTGTGGGCGGCTAATAGCCGCCTCTACATTCGTTACTGCGCCAAAGCTCTCTTTATCTTTCCAATCCGTCAGCCTCCGTAGCTGCCAAATTGCATACGCATCGTGCTAATCTTGCAAAAATGCAGAGACAAGCCCATAAAATCCATGCAAAAATGAATTTTTGACAGATGCACATTGCAAAATGCTCCGTGATGTTGCACACATGGAGCGGCTTTGATTCTATCCTTTTTGGGCAAGCCTACAAAAGACATTTGTCCGCACAGGAAAAATAATGCAAAATATTGACCCCATTTTTGAGTTGTGATATATTTATGAACATCTTGATTTTCCTGTATATTTTACAGGGAGGAAAGTGGGAAAGCTCCGAAAATCCCGGACTTTCCCAAGAAAATGAAAAAGGAGTAATTCAAATGGCTGCAACATTAACTTCCGCCATGCTGACAGACCTTCTCAAGTCCCTCGGTCTTCTGGGTCTGTTCCTGCTTATCGGCACCCTGCTTCGTGCAAAGGTGTCCCTCTTCCAGAAGCTGTTCCTGCCCGCCAATGTCATCGGCGGCGTGCTTCTGCTGGTGTTAGGCCCCCAGTGCCTGAACCTGCTGGGCGCTCTGGGTGTTCCCGATGGCTGGTTCAGCTACTACAACATGATTCCCGGCATCCTGATTGTCCCCGTGGTTGCCGCAGTTCCTCTGGGTCTGCGCCTCGGCTCCGGCAAAGTAAGCGGTGGCGGCAATGACTTTATGAAGAATGTCATTCCCCTCATCGGCATCGGCCTTGCTGCATCCATGATTCAGTTCGCCGTGGGCTATCTGACCTCCGTTGTCTTCTCCGGCGCTTATGACTTCTATGATGTCTTCGGCGTGGAGCTGTCCATCGGCTTTGTGGGCGGTCACGGCACTGCCGGTACTCTGGGCAATATGCTTACCGAGATGGGCGCCGAGTATGCCTCCGTCTCTCAGGGCGTTGCCACCACCACTGCTACCTTCGGTATCGTGGGTGGCATCGTCTTCGGTATCGCCATGATTAACTGGGCTGCTCGCAAGGGTCAGACCGCAGCGCTCTCCAAGCCCGGCGACATCCCCATGAACATGCGCATCGGCTACGAGGGCGACATGAAGAAGCAGGCTTCTACCGGCCGCGAGACCACCATGTCCTCCTCCATCGATACCTACGCTTTCCACGCTTCCATCATTTTCGTGGCCTGCGGCATTGCATACCTGGCTGTGAAGTACTGCAAGCAGTTCAGCATTCCCGTCCTGAAGGAGTTCTCCGCATGGGCATGGGGCATGATTGCCATGTTCGCCATCTGGGGACTGCTGTGCAAGCTGAAGCTTGACTTCATGGTTGACGGCAAGGTTAAGAGCCACATCACCGGACCTTTCACCGACTTCGCTGTTATCGGTGCGATTGCATCCCTGCCCATCAAGGCTGTTGCCGCTTACATCGTGCCCATCCTGGTCATGGTCGTTCTGGGCTACATCGCCACCACCGCTGTGCTGTTCCTGCTGTCCAAGCGCTTCCTGAAGGGCTGCTGGTTCGAGCAGATGATCGGCACCTTCGGCATGGCCACCGGCGTGTTCATCACGGGCGTTCTGCTGCTGCGTGTTGCCGACCCCGATTCCGAGACCCCCGCCCTCAGTTCTTATTCTCTGAGCTACACCATCGTGTCCTGCATCTATTTTGCAGTGCTCAACACCATGCTGGTGCTGCCCATCATGTACGGCGCTCTGAGCGCATCTCTGATTGCCTTTGCCGCAACTGCTGTGTGCATTGCCTTCACCGCAGTGTCCTCCATGGTGCTCTTCGGCAAGGACTTCAAGGGCAATAAGTAATGGGTATTTACGATTCCAAACTCTGCGCCATGGCGGATGAAATCTGGGATTATTCCGAGATTCGTTTTCAGGAAGTGAAAAGCGCCGCCGCGTTCACAGAGGTCTTAAAATCCGAGGGCTTTACTGTGGAGACAGGCCTTGCCGATATGCCCACCTCTTTCCGCGCGCAGTGGGGCAGCGGCAAGCCCGTCATCGGGTTCCTTGCCGAGTATGATGCCCTGAGCGGCATGTCCCAGAAGGCTTTCTCCTGCACCCCCGAACCCCGCCCCGAGACCCCCAATGGTCACGGCTGCGGCCACAATCTGCTGGGCGTTGGCTCTCTGGGTGCCGCGCTGCAGGTTCGTGACTATCTGAAAGAGACCGGCAAATCCGGCACCGTCGTCCTGGTGGGTACCCCCGCCGAGGAGGGCGGCTCCGGCAAGGCCTACCTTGCCCGCGCCGGTGTGTTCAGCGACTTGGATGCAGCCCTTGCGTGGCATCCTGCCTCCGGCACCTCCGTGATGACCGGCTCTATGATGGCCAACTGTCAGGTCTACTTCCGCTTCAAGGGCAAGTCTGCCCACGCCGCCGCCTGCCCCCATTTGGGTCGCAGTGCGCTGGATGCCGTGGAGCTCATGGATGTGGGTGTCAACTATATGCGCGAGCATATCGAGCCCACCGACCGCATCCACTATGCCATCACGGATTCCGGCGGAGTCAGCCCCAATGTGGTGCAGAACCACGCCGAGGTCATCTATCTCATCCGCTCCACGGATAACGAGAAGGTCAAGGCGCTGTATGAGCGGGTGTGCGATATCGCCCGGGGCGCTGCCCTTATGACCCAGACCAAGGTAGAAATCGTCTTTGACAAGGCCTGCAGCAATATCTTAAGCAACTCCGTGTTGGAGCAGCTTCTGTATGAGAGCATGCTCACCGTGCCCCAGCCGCAGTATACGGAAGAAGAGCTGGCTTTGGCCTTGGAGATGAAGAAGACCCTCAAGGCGACGGATTTGGAGTCCGACCTGTCCATCGGTTTTCTGGATAATGTGCGCAAGAAGAAAAATGTCAAGCGCCTGTTCGCCCTGCCTATGGCGGACTTCGTTGTGGAGCATCAGCACATGGATGTCTATGTTGCCGGTTCTTCCGATGTGGGCGATTGCAGCTTCTGCGTGCCCACCGCCCAGTTCCTGGCAGCCTGCGCAGCTCCCGGCACTCCTGCCCATAGCTGGCAGATGGTTGCACAGGGCAGAAGCGGCCTTGCCCACAAGGGCATGCTCTACGCCGCCGATGTGATGACTCTGGCAGCAAAGCGCATTATTGACGACCCCTCTATTGCGGCGAGAGCCAAGGAGGAGTTTGTGGAGAACACCGACGGCAAGCCCTATGCCTGCCCCATCCCCGATTACATCAAGCCCAATCAGAACGGCAAGAAGTAAGCTTGGAAAATAAAAAGTACGTCCCACCCGGGACGGACTTTTTTGTCAGGTATAGCTTTACCATTTCAATCAAATGCCAATCTCCCTATTGACATACTAGGTAAATAGGTTATAATAACAAAAATACAACCAAGGAGGATTTTACCATGTCTAAGATTTACACTTCTGCCGCTCAGCTCATCGGCCACACCCCCTTACTGGAGCTGACCCACTTAGAGGAAAAATTCGGCCTGAAAGCCAAAGTCCTTGCCAAGCTCGAGTACTTCAATCCCGCAGGCTCCGTCAAGGATCGTGTGGCCTATGCCATGATTGTGGATGCTGAGAAGCGGGGTGTGCTGAAACCCGGCTCCGTCATCATTGAGCCGACCTCCGGCAATACGGGCATCGGTCTGGCCTCCGTGGCCGCCACCCGGGGCTACCGCACCATCATCGTCATGCCCGAGACCATGAGCGTGGAGCGCCGCATTCTGATGAAAGCCTACGGCGCAGAGCTGGTATTAACTCCCGGCAAGCTGGGTATGTCCGGCGCCATTGCCAAGGCGGAGGAACTGGCCAAGGAAATCCCGGATTCCTTCATCCCCGGACAGTTTGAGAATCCCGCCAATGCGGCTGCCCACTTTGCAACCACCGGCCCTGAAATCTGGGATGATACCGATGGGGAAGTGGATATTTTCGTTGCGGGCGTGGGCACCGGCGGCACCATTACGGGCACCGGCGAATACCTGAAATTCAAAAATCCCAATGTAAAGGTCGTGGCGGTGGAGCCTGCCACCTCCGCCGTCCTCTCCGGTGAAAAGGCAGGTGCTCACGGCTTGCAGGGTATCGGCGCGGGCTTCATCCCCGGGGTGCTGAATACGGCTGTGTACGATTCCATCGTCAAGGTGACAAACGAGGAAGCCTACGCCGCAGGAAGACTTCTCGGCACCACCGAGGGTGTGCTGGTCGGCATTTCCTCCGGCGCGGCGCTCCATGCTGCACTGGAGCTTGCAAAGCAGGATGAAAACGAGGGTAAGACCATTGTTGTGCTCCTGCCCGACACCGGCGACCGCTACCTCTCCACCCCTATGTTTGCCGACTGATATAGTTTTCCCGGGGCGACCTTCCGTCGCCCCGATTTTTGCTGTATAGAACCCTTTCGTTGATTAAGCAAATCTTTCAATAGAGGGTCATTGCGAGGAGCGAAGCGACATGGCAATCCGTACTCCAAAGCCGCCGTTTCGTATCAAGTTGGTTGTTATTGCGACATTGAGATTGCGAACCCGGTGTGCGCACTGGGTTCGCAATGACTGTCTATTTTACTGCTTCTTTAATTGACGAAAGTATCCTTTAACTAAGAAACTCGATTCTCTTCTCCCCGTTGCCTTTTGTGCGCCTTTGCGCTATAATGAATTCATAAACAGATACGAGGTACACATATGACTTTACAGGATATTCCCGTTGGCGCATCCTGCCGCATCCTCAATGTGGGCGGCGAGGGCGCACTGCGCCAGCATTTTCTGGATATGGGCGTGATTCCCGGGACGGAACTGACGGTTGTGAAGCTTGCCCCCATGGGCGACCCCATGGAAATTCAGATTCACAGCTATGAACTGACTTTGCGCCTTGCTGATGCCGCACAGCTTACCGTGGAGCCCATTGACGAGCGCTCCCGCCCCCACAACCGCGTGGAGCGTATTGTCCCCAAGCCCCACCCCGGCGTGGGCGAGGGTGGCCGCTACCATGTGGAGGGTGAGGGAACCCCTCTGCCCGAGGGGACGCTGCTCACCTACGCTCTTGTGGGCAATCAGAACTGCGGCAAGACCACCCTGTTCAATCAGCTCACCGGATCCAACCAGCATGTGGGTAATTTCCCCGGTGTCACCGTGGATCGCAAGGACGGCCCCATTCGGGGCTATGCCAATACGCAGGTCACGGACTTGCCCGGCATCTATTCCATGTCCCCCTATTCCGGCGAGGAGATTGTCTCCCGCAATTTCGTGCTGGATAACCACCCCAAGGCCATCATCAATATTCTCGATGCCACCAACATTGAGCGCAATCTCTACTTAACCATGCAGCTGCTTGAAATGGACATTCCCATGGTGGTTGCCCTGAACATGATGGATGAGGTTACGGGCAACGGCGGCTCCATTGATGTGAACCTCATGGAGGAAATGCTGGGAGTGCCCGTGGTGCCCATCTCTGCTTCCAAGAATCAGGGCGTGGATGAGCTGGTCAAGCACGCCATCCATGTGGCGCAGTACGGCGAGAAGCCCCGGCGCAAGGATTTTTGCAGCAAAGACGACCACGATGGTGCCGTCCACCGCTGCATCCACGGTGCGCGCCACTTGCTGGAAGACCACGCCGAGCGGGCGGGGCTGCCGCTTCAGTTCGCCACCGCCAAGGCCATCGAGGGCGACGGCCTGATTTTGGAGCGCCTCCGGCTGGATGTGAACGAGCGCAAGCTCCTGGGTCACATGGTCAAGCAGATGGAGGCCGAGCGTGGGCTGGATGCCGCCGCCTCCATGGCGGATATGCGCTTTGAGTTCATCGAGAAGCTCACCGAGGCAACGGTGGTCAAGCCCAAAGAGAGTGCAGAGCGGGTGCGCTCCGAGCGCATTGACAAAATCCTCACCGGCAAATATACCGCTGTCCCTGCCTTTGTGCTGATTATGGTTGCCGTGTTCTATCTTACTTTCAATGTCATCGGCGCGGGGCTGCAGAGCCTCATGGAGCTGGGCATTGAGATGCTCACAGCGGCAGTGGATTCTTTTCTGACCACTGCGGGGGTGAATCCGGCTGTGCATAGCTTGGTTATTGACGGTGTGTTTGCAGGCGTGGGAAGTGTATTAAGCTTTCTTCCCATTGTGGTCAC
>JAZRVX010000145.1:0-2341 GCA_045599455.1 Faecousia sp.
ATCCAAAGAGGTTTCGGATGCCGTTATGCCGGAACCGGGAACAAACGCAATGTCATAAGCAACGGCAATCTCACCTTGATTTTCGATATCAAAAATCATCTGCGCATCTTTGGAATTTGTCGTGTCCAAAACCGGATTGGAAATGTACGCCTCATAGCACAGTTCTTCCGCATTCCATCGGTAGCCGCTGCCCCTGAATTTTAACTCTCCCGGAATGGTATCCCAGTTCAAAACAACATGAGCGCTGTCACCACCGCTATCTTCCGCATGGGTAGGAACCGCCAGCAGAAGCAAAAGGAGGAACGCAGAAATCAGATACAAACCAAAATACAAGCACTCTCGGCCTCTTCCAGTTGACATAATTTCCATTCCTCCTTTCTCGGCAATTTAACTTTTTTCTAAATTTTATCAGGCAATGGAAATAAAAGCAACCCCGAAGGGTTGCTTTTATTTCATTACACTCTATTTTTGATGGTTAAATGCCCTTAATTAGACTGCACCATCAATAGTTACTTTCAGCGTACCGACCTGAACTTCTGTGCCCTCAGTGTATGCCTCCAGAAGGTTTACGCGTACCCAGCCCTTTGCGGAAGCTGCACTATTCGTTGTCGCCTGATTCAAATTTGCCTCACTGGGAGCCATAGAGCAAAGATACTCCTGATAGGTATTTTTCAGATTACTAAGGCTCATCTGCGTGTTAAACAGTTGCCCGGTCGAACCATTAATTGAAGATTTAATCGCACCGTTTAATACATAGTCCTTAATCAAGGTTTTTTCTTCTTCTGCAGAGGTATATTCGAAGCCATAATAAACATCTGCATTAGAATAATTAGCCAGTTTCACATACACTGCTGCAGGGACATTAGTGGCACCGCTTGTAGAAGACGTATCCTCAACAGCTTTGTACATAAATTTCTCAGTATCCCAAACATACTTTACTGCAGGAGTGTATTCGCCGGCGTAAGTATCCCACTGCACAGTAACTCTGTAGCTGGGATTTTCGTCTGCATCTCCTTTTCCCCATGAGTCGAAGTCTTCTTCGTTGCCATTAAGGCCGTTAATATCGTACAGCACGGGAATTTCCGTTTCATTCTTGTAAATGTGACCATTCAAATTGCCTTTATAAAGGTTATCGGTGCCATGAAAAGTATAATTTTCTCCATCAAAGCCACCAAAGAATTGATTCGGATACATATTGGGGTCATTGTACGCACTATGGTCGGCTGCAAATGCGGGAACGGCCATAGTCACCAGCATTGCCAGTGCTAAAAGCATTGTTAAAAACTTGCGCATATTTTTTCCTCCTAAAAAAATTTATCAAAAAGCAAAGCAGCGCTTCACTCAATGAACAACAATAGTAGCAGAAACATCCGTATCCATACCAAAGACTCCGGTCTCGCCATCATTCCGATAAAAATTAAAACGAAGATAGCCGGTGTAGGTACCCGGCGAAATCCGGGAACGCATCTCAGGTATAAGCCTCAACTGATTCAAACTATGTCCCGGGCTGACAACGCCACTCTGGGCAAGCAGGAACTCCTGTCCGTCTTTGTCCACAACCAACTGCAAAATCGTATCGTGGGTTGCCAAATATCCGCTCTTATACTCGACTTCAATCAAGCCGCTGTCCAAGTAGACATCCGCTTGCTTTTGAAAACCGATATCCATGGTGCCGCCGTAACGATTCCTGACAACAACCGTCATCGGTTTCGTTATCAGAGTACCATCCGGGTAAATTACATCCATCTCGCCGTTATAAATGCCGGAGGACAACTCCGTTTTCTGGAGAGCGAAATCCAGCATCAGTTCTCCGAAAGCACCTTCTCTGAATTCTTCCGTATCATCAATAATGAGATACGAATCATCATCAATATGGATATAAACCTTGATATGAGCAGAACCGGTATACATTGCAGTAGTCGGAGCAGACTCCACATCCATCTGTGCAATCTCATATTCGGATTTCAGCAACCTTCCATCAAATGAAATAACACCCTCCGGAAGTCCGATATAAGCAACATACCCTTTAATCCGTTCGCTTTCATCCAAATCCGACTGATTGGCGTCTTCCTCGGTATTGAGATAATCCGGGGCGATGACGGTATAATCGGGAGTCTCCGGCCAGAAATACCACGCCGCGCCGCCGACGCAGCCCAGAAGCAGCAGAAGCAGCAGGATAATCAGAATCAGCGGGCGTTTACGGTACTCAAGGTAGCGCTTGTCACCCACGGGGATGTAGCCGCCGACCTTGGTGAACTTGGAAAACTTAGGCTCCGCAATGCGGTACTCGTGGTCATCGAAAATCAGGGCTTCTTCATCGTCTTTGTAGGCTTTCTTCAGG
>JAZRVX010000146.1:0-1097 GCA_045599455.1 Faecousia sp.
AGCATAACAACAGTGATGGATAGCCTCACCATACAGTCCAAAGTGGTCGGTCCGGTTAAGAATCCGAACTGCAAGTTCACCTTCGTCCAGGCGGTGAAGCTGCTCATCCTGTTCCCGTTCTTCTCCGTGAAGAATGCCGCAAACTATGAGGACAGCGGCCTGGGCAAATTGTTTTCCTGCAAGAAGGACATGTTCTATCGTCTTATGGATGACGGACGCATCGACTGGAGACGCCTCATATATTCCATCAACCGCCAGCTTATCGGCAAAATCAGCCGCAGGGCTGACTCCAAGGATGCCGTTCGTTGTCTCATCCTTGACGATACCGACCTTCCGAAACGCGGAATGAAGGCCGAGAGCCTCGGGAAAGTGTTCTCCCACACTGCTATGAAGAGCATTCTCGGCTTCAAGGCCATGTTCCTGTGCTACACTGACGGCAAAACTCAGTTTATGCTTGACAGCACCATACAGGCAGAGCCCGGCAAGAACGAGGAGAGGCCACAGGGGCTTACCAAAAAGCAGAAGGCTGCACAATACACAAAAAAACGCACTGAGGACGAAAAGGTAAACACCAGAAAGGCCGAAATGACGGAGAGCAAAATTGCGAACGCAATCAAGATGATACGCAGGGCCATCGTGGAGGGCATCCGCTTCGACTATCTCCTTGTTGACAGTTGGTTCCCCTGCGCGGAACTGCTCCAGTTCATCCACAGCCGTCACTTCAAGTGCAATCTCATCGGTATGATCAAGATGGGCAAGACCAAATACGAGACCGTCATTGGCAATATTTCCGCACCGGACATCATCAGGAAGCTCGTGAAGTTCAAGGCGGTCAAGTATGCCCGTTCCATTGGCTACCACTACGCCTCCATCAAGGCCAGTTATGCCGGAATGGACGTGGTGCTGTTCTTCTACAGGAAAGGCAACGGCTCCTGGAACGCCCTCATATCCACAGACACGGGCATCGATGCAAAGGAAGCTTTCAGACTTTACTCCAGAAGATGGGTTATTGAAGTGGCTCATAAGGAGATGAAGGGCTTGCTCAACCTCGGGAAATGCCAGTGCATCGACTTCGCGGGGCAGATTGCAGGGCTGTC
>JAZRVX010000147.1:0-2578 GCA_045599455.1 Faecousia sp.
ATTCAATGCTTCCCCTTGCGGGTGACATCCCCTCTTAACCTTCCGGCACCGGGCAGGTGTCAGGCCATATACTTGTTCTTGCGAATTTGCATAGCCTTGTGTTTTTGTTAAACAGTCGCCTGGGCCATTTCTCTGCGGCCATCTTGCGATGGCTCCCTTTCTCCCGAAGTTACAGGGTTATTTTGCCTAGTTCCTTAGCCGCGGGTCACTCGAGCGCCTTGGTATACTCTACCGGACCACCTGTGTCGGTTTGCGGTACGGGTCACCTGTGAGTTATGCTTAGAAGATTTTCTCGGAAGTATGGTTACGTGCTTCGGGGCCGCCGGAGCGTCCCCCTACTCTCAGGTTCGACACCCGCCGCGGATTTGCCTGCGGCAGATATATCTACACCCTTCAGCGTACAATCCGTAAGTAGCGCAGCACTGTCACTCCTTCGTCCCTCCTTCGCCCCACAGGCAAGTTCCGGAATATTGACCGGATGCCCTTCGGTGCCCCCTTTCGGGTTGTCCTTAGGTCCCGACTTACCCTGATCCGATTAACGTTGATCAGGAACCCTTGGTCTTGCGGCGTGAATGTTTCCCACATTCATTATCGTTACTTATGCCTACATTTGCTTTTCCAGAAACTCCAGCAGCCCTCGCGGACCACCTTCGCCGTCGCTGGAATGCTCCCCTACCCATATACATCACTGTAATGGCACATCTTCGGCAGTATGCTTGACACCCGCTTATTATCCACGCCCAGTCGCTCGACTAGTGAGCTGTTACGCACTCTTTAGATGAGTGGCTGCTTCCAAGCCAACATCCTAGCTGTCTTAGCAACCGGACATCGTTAGACTGACTTAGCATACGTTTGGGGGCCTTAGATGATGCTCAGGGTTATTTCCCTCTCGGCCGCGGACCTTAGCACCCACGGCCTCTCTCCATGCCAACACCGGACGGCATTCTTAGTTTGTCCGGGCTCGATAGGCGGTGAAGCCCTCTCACCCAATCAGTGGCTTTACCTCCGACCGGCTCTCCAGCACAGGCTGCCCCTAAAGGCATTTCGGGGAGTACGAGCTATCTCTCAGTTTGATTAGCCTTTCACCCCTACCCCCAGCTCATCCTAAACCTTTTCAACGGTTATGAGTTCGGTCCTCCATCCACTGTCACGCGGACTTCAACCTGGCCGGGGGTAGATCACAAAGTTTCGCGTCTGCCCAATCCGACTCAAGCGCCCTGTGGGACTCGCTTTCGCTGCGGCTGCGCTCCTGAGGAGCTTAACCTTGCCGGACTGGAGCAACTCGTAGGCTCATTATGCAAAAGGCACGCGGTCACCACACTAAGTGGCTCCCGCCGCTTGTAGGCGGATGGTTTCAGGTTCTATTTCACTCCCCTGTTCGGGGTTCTTTTCACCTTTCCCTCACGGTACTGGTTCGCTATCGGTCTTCAGGTACTGTTTAGCCTTGGCAGATGGTCCTGCCGTCTTCGCCCAGGATTCCTCGTGTCCCGGGTTACTCTGGATACCAGACCTCCTCCAGTCAGTTCGTGTACGGGGCTGTCACCCCTTTGGCCGGCGCTTTCCATCGCCTGTTCCACTCCCGACTGTTGGACTTATTCTGGTCCGAAACCCCGCGGTCGCCGTAACGGCCACGGTTTGGGCTGGTCCCCGTTCGATCGCCTCTACTAAGGGAATCACATTTTGTTTTCTTTTCCTCCGGTTACTAAGATGTTTCAGTTCGCCGGGTTCGCCCCGCATCGCGGTACTATGGTCGCCCATAGTGGGTTGCCCCATTCAGAGATCTCCGGATCAAAGTGTATTTGCCACTCCCCGAAGCTTATCGCAGCTTATCACGTCTTTCGTCGCCTCCTGAAGCCTAGGCATCCGCCATCCGCCCTTGTTTACTTTCCTTGAAGTATTTTTTATTTACGTTGTTTTCTTTGGTTTGTCGCTTATTTTCATAAGCGAGCCTCGAAATTGTATTGCTCTGTTTTGTTTACTAACTTAACCAATCGTGTCAAAGATCTTTTGCCGGGTATTGTTATGCCCGGAACTGACGTTCCGGTAACTGTAACCCTGACTGTGTGGAGAATAACGGAGTCGAACCGTTGACCTACTGCTTGCAAAGCAGTCGCTCTAGCCAACTGAGCTAATCCCCCAGCTGCTGGTAGTCCCGCGCAGAGTTGAACTGCGGACCTCCACATTATCAGTGTGGCGCTCTAACCAACTGAGCTACGGGACTGAGTTCATTCATTTTTGATTTTTGATTTGGTGATTTTTGATTGACTCGTGTAATCAAAAATTTAAAATCATTAAATCGAAAATGTCTTGCGGGTATTCTCTTTTTTATAATAAATAACAGTTTCGCACAGGCGCTACAAGGATTTTACTTTCCTGTAACGTTGTCCATCGTGTCGTCCGTTTGCTTTGACTTCTGCGCTGCCCTTCGGCAGTGCGTAGTCTCCAAAAAGGAGGTGTTCCAGCCGCACCTTCCGGTACGGCTACCTTGTTACGACTTAGCCCCAGTCACCAGCCTTACCCTAGGCCGCTCCTCGCGGTTACGGACTTCAGGTACTTCCGGCTTCCATGGCTTGACGGG
>JAZRVX010000148.1:0-1004 GCA_045599455.1 Faecousia sp.
AACGAAAGTGCCGGAGGAGCGCAGCGAGGGAGGTGCTTTCGTGGAGTGGAGGGCATAGAGTCCGCCGCCATCGAGCGAGGTGGGGACATTGAAGTTGCCGATAATGGTCCATACGTGGCAGGACGCTGATGGACTGCGAAAGCAGTCCGCAGCCCGCTGACGGGGAAAAGGGTGTGGCTTCCCCTTGAAGCGGGCTGCTCCTACAGCGGCGGACTCTTCGGACAGGCACACTCACTGACGGTCATAAGAGGCACAAATGCAGCCCCTTAACATAACGACTTGTTGTGTAACGGCTTCGGTTTTGTGGGTGGGGATTGTGCGGCCGTTACACAATTACGCGTTATGTCTAAGGCGCGGCGCACTGCACGGACGGTTCCTCGAAGGTAGGTGCCTGGCCGTTCATCTCCCCTGTGGGGACGGGGGCATACAGGATGCGAGTCTGAGGCGGCGTCAGCCGACTCTGTCTCGCATACCTCTTTCTATTTTCCTTGCTCTTCGGTGGCGGCGAAGCCGACATCGAGGAGCATAATAACCCCAGCAAGGCGGATTTGGCGGCCTGTGGCCGCCAAAACGGCCGCTGCTGACCGCATTGTCCCTTCGCCCTGCACGGACGCTGTAGGCCGGAGTGAGTGCCCGACAACGGAGGCCTTGCACCGACCTTCGCATACCACTGACGAAAAACTGACGCAGCGAGCGAGAGCAGAGGGAGCTTGCTCACTATGCCGAGCCGCAAGGAAGAAAAGACCGTAAGGTCTTAATTTCGCCGTCAGGCGGGAATAATAAAAAGTATCGAAATCCCCTATAGCAATAGAAGAGCAGCTGGTGTCTCCGCCCTATAGTATAAGAGAACCAATAGTAATAGCATAAGTACCACTATCCTCAATAGGAAAACACACACGCGCTTGTTGCATCACGCACAATGTATAACCTGCCATACCGCCACCACCATTATCATCACCAACCACAACGGCAGCACGATGACCGGCGATACCGACCGTGAGGCC
>JAZRVX010000149.1:0-8478 GCA_045599455.1 Faecousia sp.
GAAAGCAGGAAAATGCTTTCGCAAACTTACAAAAAAATACAGCGAAGCCGCTCGGGGCACTGAAGACCCTTTGCACCTCCGCATACATGAAAATTTTACAACAGCGCGCACCTTTTGTCAACAACTTTCGCCCCGCGGGGTGAAAATGTGTCCGCACTTGCGGGAACATGGGGAAAGACAACGAAGGAAAGGGTACCTTTGTTGGGTTACTCAGCGTAGGGGCGACTATATCAGCCGCCCGCACAAAGTGCACGCAGGAATTGAAAACTCCGATGTGGAATGGGTACATTTTCCATTTATGCATCGGTTTTGCGCGTGTTTACGCTTGTACCGCCGGGCGGCTGCCGCTCCTACTTGTGGCTTGCAGCTTTATAAAAGCTTTCTTTACGCCATCCACTTCGTGGCTATGAAATTTTTCTTGACACAAAGTCGCTCTTATGGTAGAATCCAACGAAATGCGGCGCTATTTACGCCTCACGGACACCCTGCCGCATTCCGGCAGGGTGCTTTTTGAATCGTAACCGCCCCCGATGATGAAAGGAGACCGCTATGACTGAGAAAATGAAAGCAAATGTCATTTTCCCCGAAGCGTTTGAATTTTCTCCCGGGGCTTTTGTTTCCTTTTTGGAAGGTGGTATTCTTTCCCCTTTCAACAATTCCCGATATGCTGTTTTTCCCGGCTTCTGTGATGTGCATGTGCACTTCAGAGAGCCGGGTTTTTCTTATAAGGAAACCATTGCCTCCGGAAGTGCCGCTGCCGCCCGCGGCGGGTACACCGATGTGTGCACCATGCCGAATCTGAACCCCGTGCCGGATAGCTTAGAAAGTCTCTCCATCCAGCAAAAGCTGATTGCAAGCACTGCTTCCATCCATGTGCGCCCCTACGGTGCCATCACCGTTGGGCAAAAGGGGGAACGACTTGCAGATTTGGAAGACTTGGCACCCGCCGTAGTCGGTTTTTCCGATGACGGCCACGGCGTGCAAAGTGATGCCATGATGCGCTCCGCTATGGAGAAGGCAAAAGCCTTGGGGAAAATCATCGTCGCTCACTGCGAGGACAACCGCCTGCTGCGCGGCGGCTATATCCACGACGGGCAGTACGCCGCAAAGCACGGCCACCGGGGCATCTGCTCCGAAAGCGAATGGGGGCAGATTGCAAGAGATTTGGCGCTTGTGAAAGAAATCGGCTGTGCCTACCATGTGTGCCACATCTCCACCAGGGAAAGCGTAGACATCATCCGCAAGGCCAAGGCCGAGGGCTTGAATGTGACCTGCGAGACCGCGCCGCACTATCTTTTAATGGACGAAAATGACCTGCAAGAGGATGGGCGCTTCAAGATGAACCCGCCCCTGCGCGGCAAAGAAGACCGACAGGCTTTGATAGCGGGTCTGCTCGATGGCACCATTGACATGATTGCCACCGACCACGCCCCTCACAGCGCCGAGGAGAAGGCAAAAGGTCTTGAAAAGAGTGCTTTCGGCATCGTGGGCATTGAGACCGCTTTCCCCCTGCTGCACACCTATCTGGTAAAGCCGGGAATCCTGAGTCTTGAAAAGCTTGTGGAGCTTCTGACCGTCAATCCACGAAAGCGCTTCGGCATTCCCTATGATGGCGATTTCACTCTGTGGGACATGGATGCGGAGGATACCGTCAATCCCGAAAACTTCCTGTCCATAGGAAAATCCACGCCCTTCGCCGGGTGGTCCGTCTGCGGGAAGTGCATCGCCACGGTCTGCGGCGGCAACATTGTTTATAAAAATTTTTGAATATACAGGAGGAACACGACATGGCAAAGAGAACGGACATTAAGAAGGTACTCATCATCGGCTCCGGCCCCATCGTCATCGGTCAGGCCGCAAAGTTTTACTATGCAGGCACCCAGGCCTGCCTTGCGCTGAAGGAGGAGGGTTATGAGGTCATTCTGGCAAACTCCAACCCCGCCACCATTATGACTGACACCACCATTGCCGACAAGGTCTACATGGAGCCCCTGACTCTGGAATACATCGCCAAGATTATCCGCTATGAGCGCCCGGATGCCATCGTCCCCGGCATCGGCGGACAGACCGGTCTGAACCTTGCCATGCAGCTGGAGAAGAAGGGCATTCTGAAGGAGTGCCGCGTACAGCTGCTGGGTACTCCCTTTGAATCCATCGAGCGTGCCGAAGACCGCGAGCTGTTCAAGGAAATGTGCATGTCCATCGGCGAGCCGGTCATCCCCAGTGAAATCACCTACTCTCTGGACGAGGCTAAGGAAGCCGCCAAGCGTATCGGCTATCCCGTAGTTCTGCGCCCCGCTTTCACCCTGGGTGGCACCGGCGGTGGCTTCGCCTACAGCGAGGATGAGCTGATTGAAGTGGGTATCAACGCTTTCAACCTCTCCCCGGTGCATCAGGTTCTGGTCGAGAAATCCGTCAAGGGCTACAAGGAAATTGAATTTGAGGTCATGCGCGACTCCAACGACCATGCAATCACCATCTGCGGCATGGAAAATGTGGACCCCGTGGGTGTGCACACCGGTGACTCCATCGTGGTGGCTCCCATATTGTCTCTGAATGACCACGACCTGAAGATGCTCAATGACTCCGCCATCAAGATTATCCGGGAACTGAAAATCGAGGGCGGCTGCAATGTGCAGTTTGCGCTGAATCCCAATTCCTCCGAATATTTCCTCATTGAGGTCAACCCCAGAGTTTCCCGCTCCTCCGCGCTGGCCTCCAAGGCTTCCGGCTACCCCATCGCTCGTGTCACCGCCAAGATTGCCATGGGCATGGCACTGGAGGAAATCCCCGTGGCCGGCGGCACCGCCGCCATTGAGCCGAGCCTTGACTACATCGTAGCCAAGTTCCCCCGCTTCCCCTTTGATAAATTTGCTTCCGCCGCCAACACGCTGGGCACTCAGATGAAGGCCACCGGCGAGGTCATGGGCATCGGTGCTACGCTGGAAGAGTGCATGCTCAAGAGTGTGCGCTCTTTGGAAATCGGTGTGTGCCACTTCCACATGCCCAAGTTTGACGGCATGGAAGACACCGAACTCATGGACTATATCGCTTCTTTCCGCGATGACAACATCTACGCCATTGCGGAGCTGCTGCGCCGGGGTATATCCGTGGAGAAGCTTCATGAAGTAACCATGATTACGGAGCTGTTTTTGGAATCCATCCGAAAAATCATTGACACGGAAGCCGAAATCAAGGCAAATGTGGGCTCTGCCGAGGTGCTGAAGAAAGCCAAAGTCATGGGCTTCTCCGATAAATTCATCGCCAAGGTCTGGCAGCGCCCCGAGGTGGAGGTTTACCGTCAGAGAAAGGATGCCGGCATTGTGCCCATCTTCCGCATGGTGGATACCCTGCACACCGGCAAATATATTGCCTACCTCTACTCCTCCTACACCGGTCACAATGAATCCCGCCTGACGGACAAGAAGAAAATCGTGGTGCTGGGCGCAGGCCCCATCCGTATCGGTCAGGGCGTGGAATTTGACTACTCCACCGTCCACGCCGTGCAGACCATCAAGCGGGCGGGCTACGAGGCTATCATCATCAACAACAACCCCGAGACCGTCTCCACCGACTACACCACCGCCGACAAGCTCTACTTTGAGCCGCTGACCCCCGAGGATGTGATGGCAATTCTGGACTTTGAGCAGCCCGAGGGCGTGATTGCCTCCCTGGGCGGTCAGACCGCCATCAATCTGGCACAGCCCCTGATGGACAGAGGCGTGAAGATTATCGGCACGGACTGCGCCGCCATTGACAAAGCAGAAAACCGCGACCTGTTTGAAAAGCTTCTGGAAGAGCTGAACATCCCCCAGCCTCAGGGCAAGGCCGTGACCAATATCGCCGACGGCATCGCCGCCGCCAAGGAAATCGGCTACCCCGTACTGGTGCGCCCCAGCTTCGTGCTGGGCGGCCGTGCCATGCAGATTGTGGCAAACGAGGAGCAGCTCAGCCACTATCTGAAAAACGCTGTAGAAATTGACGCGGACAAACCCGTGCTGGTTGACAAGTACATTCAGGGTCGCGAGGTGGAGATTGATGCCATCTGCGATGGACGGGATGTGTTCGTTCCCGGCATCATGGAGCTGGTGGAGCGCACCGGTGTCCACTCCGGCGACTCCATCTCCGTCTACCCCACCTTCTCCATCTCCGACAAGGTCAAGGGCACCATTTTGCAGTACGCCAAGAAACTGGGGCTCGGCATCGGTATCAAGGGTCTTTTCAATGTCCAGTTCATCGTGGACAAGAACGACAAAGTCTATATCATTGAGGTCAACCCCCGCTCCTCCCGCACCGTTCCATTCCTGAGCAAGGCCACCGGCTACTCCTTAGCCGACATTGCCACCGAGGTCATTCTGGGTGTGAGTCTGAAAGAGCAGGGCATCTTCGATATCTACCCCGCCGAGAAGGACAGATGGTATGCAAAGGCTCCCGTCTTCTCTTTCAATAAGATTCGCGGTCTGGATGCCTACCTGTCCCCCGAAATGAAGTCCACCGGTGAGGCCATCGGCTATGACCGCACCCTGACAAGAGCCCTTTACAAGGCGCTGCAGGCCTCCGGCATGAAACTGCAAAACTACGGCACCGTCTTTGCCACCATCGCCCGGGGCGACAAGGAGGAGGCACTGCCCCTGATTCGCCGCTTCTATCAGCTGGGCTTCAACATCGTGGCAACCCCCGGCACCGCTGTATTCCTGAAAGAGCACGGCATCCGCACCAGCACCCTGCAGAAGCTGGGCGAGGATGCAAACGCCATCCCCAATGCCATCCGTCAGGGACACATTGCCTATGTCATCAATACCCGCAACCCCGGCTCCGACGAAAGCGACGGCCGCTATATCCGCCAACTGTCCACGGAGTACAATGTGAATATCTTCACCTCTCTGGACACTGTGAAGGTACTGCTGGATGTTCTGGAGGAAATCACTCTGACCATCTCCACCATTGATGCGTAAGCGGCGTGCACGCTGATAGGGGAAGCCTTAACGGCAAAGCCGTTAAAGCTTCCGTCATCAGCTATCAGACATCAGTCATCAGTTTTTTGCCTGCTTAAATCGGCGCTTTCACCTAAAGTCACCACTCTGATGACTGACGACTGACGACTGATGACTACGAGCAAAGCGAGTTAAAGATTCCTTTAACCAACTTGACGGAGGAACCATGAAACAAACCGTATTTGAAATTCTGGAAAACACCGCCCTGACGGACAGTGTGTACCGCATGAAGCTTGCCGGTGACACAGACGGCATCGTTTGCGGGCAGTTTGTGGAAATCGCCCTGCCCGGGCGTTTCCTGCGCAGACCTATCTCCGTGTGTGACTGTGAAAGCGGAAAACTCACCTTAATCTATAAGGTAGTCGGGCATGGAACTGAGGATATGTCCGGCATGATGCCCGGCACAAAGCTCGATGTCTTAACGGGTCTCGGCAACGGCTACGACACCTCCCTGTCCGGCAGCACCCCGGTTCTGGTGGGCGGCGGCGTGGGTGTGCCGCCCCTGTATGCCCTGTGCAAAAAGCTTCTGGCCGAGGGCAAGCGCCCTGCCATTGTACTGGGCTTTAACAAGGCAAGCGAAATCTTTCTGCAAAAAGATTTTGAGGCACTGGGTGTACCCGTCCATCTCGCCACCGCGGACGGAAGCTTCGGCGCAAAGGGTTTTGTCACCGATGTGCTGAAAAGCCTTGACTATTCCTACTTCTATGCCTGCGGCCCGAGCCTTATGTTTAAGGCCATGGAAAGCGTTGTGAAGACCTCCGGCCAGTACAGCATGGAGCAGCGTATGGCCTGCGGCTTCGGTGCCTGCATGGGCTGCTCCATAGAGACAAAGAGCGGTTCCAGGCGGGTGTGCAAGGACGGCCCCGTATTTATCCGCGAGGAGGTATTCTTCCGATGAACACAAGCGTTACTCTATGCGGAATCGAGCTTGCAAATCCCGTCATCCCCGCCTCCGGCACCTTCGGCTACGGCTATGAGTTTGCGGAAATCTACGATATTAACGAATTGGGCACTTTCTCCTTCAAGGGAACCACCAAGGATGCCCGCTTTGGAAATCCCACGCCCCGCATTGCCGAGTGCACCGCCGGTATGATTAACGCCGTGGGACTGCAAAATCCCGGCGTGGATGCCGTCATAGAGCAGGAACTTCCCAAGCTGAAAAAGGTTTTTCACAAGCCGGTCATGGCAAATGTGTCGGGCTTTTCCGTGGAGGACTATGCCTATACCTGTGAGAAGCTTAACAAAGAAGAACAGGTGGGCTGGCTGGAAGTCAATGTAAGCTGCCCCAATGTCCACGGCGGCGGCATGAGCTTCGGGACGAATCCCGATGCCGCGGCTGAGGTCACGAGAGCCGTGAAAGCCGTCACCACCAAGCCCGTCATTGTGAAGCTCAGTCCCAATGTGACAGATATTGCGGCGATTGCGAAAGCCTGCGAGGATGCCGGTGCTGACGGCATCAGCCTGATTAACACCATGCTCGGCATGCGCATCGACTTAAACCGCAGAAAGCCCGTGATTGCCAACACCATGGGCGGTTTCTCCGGCCCCGCCATCTTCCCCGTGGCACTGCGGATGGTGTATCAGGTAAGCAAGGCCGTTTCCATCCCCGTGGTGGGCATGGGCGGTGTATCGAGTGCCGAGGATGTAATTGAGATGATGCTGGCCGGTGCCACCGCCGTGGAAGTCGGTGCGGCAAACTTAGTAAATCCCTTTGCAAGCCTCGATATTGTGCGCGACCTGCCCCGGGTCATGGAAAAATACGGAATTGAGAATTTAAGTGATATTATTGGAGGTGCCCACTGATGGGAAAGGATGTCATTGTCGCCTGCGATTTTGCAAGCAAGGAACAGGTTTTCACATTCTTGGATAAATTTCAGGGCAAAAAGCCCTTTATAAAAATCGGCATGGAGCTCTACTATGCCGAGGGTCCCGAAATCGTGCGGGAAATCAAAAAGCGCGGACACAAAATCTTTCTGGATTTGAAGCTCCACGACATTCCCAACACCGTGAAGAAGGCCATGGCCGTGCTGTCGGGTCTGGATGTGGATATCTGCAATCTCCACGCCGCAGGCACCACCGCCATGATGAAAGCCGCACTGGAAGGGCTGACCCGTGCCGACGGTACGAGACCACTGCTCATTGCCGTCACACAGCTGACCTCCACCGATCAGCAGGCCATGGAGGAGGATTTGATGATTCACGCTCCCATGGACGAGGTGGTCATGCACTACGCCGAGACTGCCAAAAATGCAGGTCTTGACGGCATCGTCTGCTCCCCCCTGGAAGCAGGCAAGGTGCACAGCCGCTGCGGTAGTGATTTTCTCACCGTCACCCCCGGTGTCCGCTTTGCAGACGGCGATGTGGGCGACCAGAAGCGGGTCATGACCCCCGCCGCCGCTAAGGAAATCGGTTCCGACTACATCGTGGTGGGCCGTCCCATCACCGCCGCCGCTGACCCTGTTGCCGCCTATGAGCGGTGCGTGGCGGAATTCTGCGATTAAAAGCAGGCAGCATCTGTGTCTGTGCCCTTGTGGGCAATGGAATGGTCAAGGTCAGTCCCTACATCATCACATACAAAGGAGATAACCTATGGAAAGCTACAAGCGTGCGTTTATTCAGTTCCTGCAGGGTGCAGGCGTTCTGAAATTCGGTGACTTCACCGCCAAATCCGGCCGCAAAATTCCCTACTTCATCAACGCCGGAGACATTAAAACCGGGGAGCAGATTGGAAAGCTGGGCAAATTCTACGCCAAGGCTTACCTGGAAAAGTTCGGCAAAAAGGAATGCGTCCTCTACGGTCCTGCCTACAAAGGTATCTCCATCGCCGTGGCCTCTGCCGTTGCCCTGTCCGAAGAGGGACTGAATGTCCCCTTCTTCTTCAACCGCAAGGAAGCCAAGGATCACGGTGAGGGCGGCGTTTTCGTAGGTTACATTCCCAAAGCCGGGCAGGAGGTGGTCATCACCGAGGATGTCATCACCGCCGGCACCGCCATCCGGGAGAGCATGGCAATCCTGGGAAATCTCGAGGGTGTAAAGGTCTCCTCCGTCTTCGTCATGGTTGACCGCAAGGAGAAGGGAAAGACCGACAAGTCCGCCATGGCAGAAGTTGAGGAAGAATTCGGCCTCAAGGTCTACTCCGTGGTGGATGTGTATGACATCATTGAGTATCTGGAAGAAGACCCCGCTAACCGGGAAAATGTGGAGCGCATCAAGAATTATCTGGCAGTGAACGGAGCAAAAGCATGAGAAGTTTGAATTCTATTCTGGATTTTTCCGTAGAGGAGCTGGACGGGCTCATCGCCACCGCCAAGGACATTATCGCCCATCCCGAGGCTTACCGTGAAAGCTGCAAATATAAGAAGCTTGCCACCCTTTTCTTTGAGCCCTCCACCAGAACCCGCTTAAGCTTTGAGGCCGCCATGCTGGAGCTGGGCGGCAGTGTCATCGGCTTTTCCGAGGCAAGCTCCTCCTCTGCATCCAAGGG
>JAZRVX010000150.1:0-14603 GCA_045599455.1 Faecousia sp.
GTCTGCGGTGAGATGGCTTACGACATCATGGTGAACGGCGCTGATGTCTCCAAGATGCCCGTGGGCTACGACAATGCTCCCGTGAAGAAGTACAACGCTGACTACGCTGCTGCTATCAACTTCACCATGCCCGCTTCCTACGAGGCCATCGGCTAAGCTACCCCTTGCATAATCAGAATCCCGGCAAATACGCCTTTGCCGGGATTCTTTTTTAAGGGAACTCTGAAAAACTCATCCGCATCCCGGGTGAATTGTTCAGAGTTTCCTTACGATATAGAAATAAACGGAGGATTATTCCATGCTCGCTTACTTCGCTTCCCTAAATCCCGCCGCTCTGCTGCGCGCACTGCCCGGCGGTGTTGCGCAGGGTCTTATCTGGGGTATCATGGCACTGGGTGTGTTCATGACCTTCCGTATGCTGGGTGTGTCCGACCTGACCGTGGACGGCAGCCTTGCTACCGGCGGTGCCGTGTGCATTATGATGGTGCTCAAGGGCTACAATCCCCAGCTGGCACTTCTCGTCAGCTTCCTTGCCGGTATGGCCGCAGGTCTCATTACGGGCTTCCTGCACACCAAGCTCGGCATCCCCGATATTCTGGCCGGCATTCTGACCCAGATTTCCCTCTACTCCATTAATCTGAACATCATGGGCAAGGCCAATCAGGCTGTCAATGTCAGCAAGGTCAAGTTCCTCTTCACCTCCAATGCCAAGCTCCTGAACCGCACCATCGGTCTGGTATTTCTGGTGTGTGCCGCGCTGGTTCTGGTGCTTTACATGTACCTGGGCACCGAGCACGGCTCCGCTCTGCGCGCCACCGGCATCAACCCCCGCATGGCGCGCGCCCAGGGCATCAACACCGACCGCATGAAGGTCATCGGTCTGGCGCTGAGCAATGGTCTGGTCGCCCTGTCCGGCGCAGTCCTGAGCCAATATCAGGGCTTTGCCGATATCAACATGGGTCGTGGTGCCATCGTCATCGGTCTGGCCGCCGTCATCATCGGCGAGGTCATCGGTGAAGCACTGCTGGGCAAGCACCTGAACTTCATGGGCAGACTGGCATTCGTGGTCATCGGCTCCATCATCTACTACGCCGTGTATGTCTTCGTGCTGTGGCTCAAGTTCCCCGCTGACGACATGAAGCTTCTGACCGCCATCGTGGTTGCCATCTTCCTTGCCATTCCTTATTTGCGCAATGCTTCCAAGAATTCCTTCTCCCGCATTGCCAAGGAGAATGCAAAAATGACTAAGGAGGGCAAATAAATGCTGGAAATTCGTAACATTTATAAGACCTTCAATGCAGGCACCATCAACGAAAAGAAAGCTCTGCAGGGCGTGAATCTGACCCTGAACGACGGCGACTTCTGCACCGTCATCGGCGGCAACGGCGCCGGTAAATCCACCCTGATGAACGCCGTGTCCGGCGTATGGCCCGTGGACAGCGGTGCTATCTTAATTGACGGCAAGGATATCTCCGGCCTGTGCGAATATCAGAGAGCACCCATGCTGGGTCGCGTGTTCCAGGATCCCATGTTCGGCACCGCTGCCGGTATGCAGATTATTGAGAACATGGCACTGGCTGCCCGCCGCGGGCAGAAACGGACACTCCGCTGGGGTGTCCCCAAGGCTGAGATTGAGCAATACCGCGAGCTGCTGAAAACGCTGGATTTGGGTCTGGAAGATCGTCTGACTACCAAGGTCGGCCTGCTCTCCGGCGGTCAGCGTCAGGCGCTGACCCTGCTCATGGCCACCATGAAGAAGCCCCAGCTTCTGCTGCTGGATGAGCACACCGCCGCACTGGATCCCAAGACCGCTGCCAAGGTTCTGGAGGCCACCCAGCGCATCGTGGAGCGCGACAAGCTCACCACCATGATGATTACCCACAATATGCGTGATGCCATCACCTACGGCAACCGCCTGATTATGATGTATGACGGTCACATTGTGGTGGATGTGAGCGGCGAGGAGAAGAAGAACCTCACCGTGGAGCAGCTGCTGGGACTGTTCAGCAAGGCTTCCGGCTCCGACGAAGCCGACGACAAGCTCCTGCTTGGCTGATTTCAAAATACTTCAAAGGACTCCCGAATTTCGGGAGTCCTTTGTTTATTGCAGATAAAGGAAGCTTTCGATAATTAAGGAAGCAGTAAAATAAACGGTCATTGCCCTAAAGGATTCCCTTCGGTCACGAGACCATTCCGCAGAATGGTCGTGCCAATCTCAAGCTTTCAATATACGAAACATTGAGATTCCCGCGGTCGCTGCGCTCCCTCGGAATGTCCGTCTAACGGAAGTCGGTTACTCGACGAAAAAATCCTTAAGTTCACATAAAGTTCGTTGACGGAAACACCGAAACCTGATAAAATATCCGCAAAGTAAGCCCTTTAGGGGGCGAAGAAAAGAGAAAAGACTATGAAGCAATCCAAGAAATTATTTTTCAGAAGCCTTGTGGCGTTTCTGTTAGCGCTCAGCTTTGCGGTCAGTGCAGCGGCAACGGAGACGGGCGACCGGAATGGGGACACCAATCCATCCGGCGATGTCAGCTCCGAAACCACCACCTCCGAGACTACCACTGAGACCACCACAGAGCCTACTACAACCGCCCCCACCACGGAGCCTACTACCGCTCCCACCACCGTGCCGGAGCCGGAAATCACCAAGCACCCCACCGGGGAGAGCGTGGCCGTGGGGGAAACCGCCCTGTTCGTTGCCCGTGCCGACGGCGCAACGGATATCACATGGAAGATTCTCAGCCCCGATGCAAAGAGCACCTACTCCGTTGCGGAAGCGCGCAATATCTATGACGGCGTTTCCATCAGCGGTGAGACCACGGACACCCTGCGCATTGAGCGAATCCCCCTGAACATGAGCGGATGCAAGATTTTTGCCGAGTTTACCAACGCCGGCGGCAAAGTCACCTCCAAAACCGCGGAGCTTCGCGTCTCCAAAGCGGAGCTGGTTGCCCCCAGCATCCTGACCCAGCCCAGAAGTGTGGCTGTGAAGATGGGCGAAAGTGTGAGCCTCACCGTAAAGGCTGCCGACTCCAATGAGGACGGCGCCCTCAGCTACCAGTGGTACGCTGCCTCCTCCCCCTCCTCCGTGGGCGGCACGGCAATCAACGGCGCAACCGGCGTAACCTACACCCCGGACAACATGACCGAGGGCACCACCTACTACTATGTGAAGGTCTGGAGCAAGGCGGATGACCGTGTCAGCCCTGCGACCACCTCCAATGTGGCATCCGTTGCCATCGCGCCCCTGCACCCCACCACGGAGGCAACCACCGAAGCTACCACGGAAGCCACGACGGAAGCAACCACCGAGGCCACCCTGCCCGCCGCTCCCGCACCCCAGAAGCACAAGAGCAAAACCGGCCTGATGGTCGTGCTTGTGCTGCTCCTGCTGACCTCTCTGGGCGCAACCATCGCCGCTGTGGTGCTCATGCGCCGGGAAAGCGCACTGGAAGAGGGCGATGATGACTACGATGATGATACCGCGTATCTGCCGAAGCTGCCCAATTTCCCGAGTCTTCCCGGGCTGCACAAGAAAGAGGCCAAGTTTGCCGCGGCGGATTGTCACGAGTCTGCGGCTGCCCCTGCTCCCGCCCCGGTAAAGCCCGCTCCTGCTGTAAAGCCCGCTGTCCCGGTATCCCCCACTCCCGCCGCAAAACCCACACAGCCCAAAGGCTGGGTATGCACCTGCGGCACAGAGAATTTCGGCTCCTACTGCATGGACTGCGGCCAGCTCAAGCCCGATGGTGCCGTGCAGACCAAGTGCGACAACTGCGGCTTTGATGCCTCCGTTCTGCCGGTGACTCCCAAATTCTGCCCCAACTGCGGCCATCCCTTTAACATCGAGGATTTTGAATTCTGATTGGTTCGGAATTGATGGTTGTCCGTTATCATTGAAGTCAAAAAAATCACAGCACCCCCGCCGACTCGGCGAGGGTGCTTGTATATATGGACGAGTGGGATTGCTTTATTTCGTCTCGGAAATAATTCGATATGCCGCAATCAGTTTTTCTTTCTCCTCACGGGTCAAGGCCTTCACGGCAAATTCCCTGCGCAGAGCATCGGAGTGCGTGCCGCATACCTCCCGGTAGACGATGCTGAGCGGTGCGCGGCCACGGGTGTACTTTGCCCCCTTGCCGGAAATGTGCATCCGATAACGCTTATCCACATCCACAGCGATGCCGGTATAAAGGGTGCCGTCCACGCAGCGCAGGATGTACAGGCTCCATATCTTATCTTCCACGGCGCTGTCCTTTCCACTTGGGCATGGACAGGAGCCTATCCATCGTGAAGAATGTGAAATTACCCAGAAGCAGAAGCACAAAAAGTCCGACGGTATTAAGGTCAGTCAAGTCCTCCTGCACGGAAGCAAGGCCGAAAAGATGCAGCAGTGCCCAATAAAGCGCCAGAATCACGGCATTGAAGAAAACCGCTTTCATGATGTAGGCAATGGGAGACTTATCAAATATGGGCTTGAGCAGCGGATAGTAACCCAGACAGACAAAGACTGCGGCAGCCTCCTTGTCCGGCGCCATAAGGAGGGAAAGGATTGCCACCGCTCCGTACCATGCCCAGCCGATGCGTCTGCCGCAGAGGTTCGCCACAATGTTCAGCAAGATGCAGCACAGCATGGGCGTGACATAGGTCGCCACGGGAATCAGCCCGCCGAGGGACTGGAAAATCACTGCAAGGGCTGCAAGCACCCCGCCCAGAGCCATGGTATATGCCGGTGTATGCCGATTCATGGTTTCGCCCCCCTTTTTCGCCCCATTATAGCCCATTCAGAGAAATTTTACAATCCCATTTTATTGACAACGGCCGCGGATTGAATTATAGTGAAAGTACCACAAAAAGCCTGAGGAGGTAGTGTACATGGAAGATTTTATTGACCTGATTCGGAACACCTTTGAGCGAGGCAGCGTGCGGGAAGCACAGCAGCTTTTTGAAATCTGTGTCGCCAATGCCTTCCCCACCTTCAATTTCCGTCGACTGGAGCTTATCAGCATTGACCGGGATTTGGTGGCGCTGGAGGGACGCAGCTGGAACCATGTATTCCGCATCCAGAAGTCCGAGGTTAAGGGCTGCGCCGTGTGGGAGGTTCACTGCCACCGCGTGACCATGGGCAAGACCCCGGATAAGCATGTGTATCTGGATTTTGAAACCCTCGGGTTCGTGGGATATGTAGAGTAAAATGCAAAGAGGACGGGAAATCCCGTCCTCTCTTTGTGTCGATAAACCTAAAATAGACGGTCATTGCAAACCAGTGCACACACTGGTGTGGCAATCCGTCTTCCTAAATATACGGATTTCTACTGAAAAAATGATTAAATTCATAACATTTTAGAGAACGGATTGCCATGTCGCTGCGCTCCTCGCAATGACCCTCTATCGGGGTTTTACCTAATCAATTAAAACTTTCTTTCCCCATTGCCGGCAGCAAAAAGAGGACGGTTTTACCGTCCTCTTTGTTATTTTCTGCGAATATCCAGATGGTAGTCCACGGTGCCGGCATCGTCATTTTCAATGCTGATGCTGTACACCAAGTCAATGTAGCCGCCATCGGGAGTCAGGTCGAACATGACCCGCTGAGCGGTGACGGTGAGCATCAATGCGCCGAAAGGCATTTCATACAGGCTGTCGTGAGGCTTGCCCTCGGTGAAGACCATCTCGGAATTGAGCTGGCCTTTTCTCGAGAGGGTAATCTTCCCCGGCTCCACCCGGAAGGTGGTGGTGACACCCTCCAGCCCCGTCAGAGCGCTCTCCTCATAAGATACATCCCAGCCGCCGTCCCGAAAACTGAGCTTGCCCTCGGAGACAAGCTTCATCTTCTCCGGCTCCTGACCGGGGTAGGCCTGACGGCTCTCAATGGATAAAATTACATCCGTCATCTCACGCCTCCATGGCAAGGCTCAGAAGCTTATCGATGAGGTCACCATAGGCAATGCCGCTGGCCTCGAAGAGCTTGGGATACATGGAGATGGAGGTAAAGCCCGGGAGGGTATTGATTTCATTGAAGACCACGCGGTTTTCATCGAAGGTCACAAAGAAGTCCACGCGGCTGAGTCCCTTGCATCCGATGGCGGAGTAGACCTTCACCGCCGCCTCCCGCACCTGCTCGGCTGTTCCCTCGTCAATGCGGGCGGGAATATAGGCTTGCGATGTGGAGGTAATATACTTGGCATCGTAGTCATAGAACTCTGCGCCGGCGTCAATCTCGCCGCAGACGGAGGCCACAGGGCTGTCATTGCCCAGGACGGCAACCTCCACTTCCCTGCCCCGGATGAACTCCTCCACCAGCACCTTGTCATCGTACTTGGCGGCGGTCACAAGTGCCTTGCGCAGGCCTTCCCGCTCTGCAGCCTTGGACACGCCCACGGAAGAGCCGGTGCCTGCGGGCTTGACGAACATGGGATAGCTGAAACGGTGCTCAAGGCAGTCCAGAGTGTTCTCCACCCGATTCTGCAAATCCTTGCGGCGCACCAGCTCCCATGCCGCCTGCGGCACCCCGGCCTTGTCAATGACGAGCTTTGTCAGGGTCTTATCCATGGACACGGCAGACGCTGACACATGGGGGCCGACATAGGGAATGCCCGCCATCTGCAGCAGTCCCTGCATAGCGCCGTCCTCGCCGTTCTCACCGTGGAGCACCGGGAAGACCACATCAATGCGGTGGCGCACCACGCTGTCGCCCTCGAAGGTCAGAAGTCCCTGACCGCGGACGGGAGAAATGGCACAGCGCAGATTCTCGGGGCAGGCGCGCCAGGAACCATCGGGAAGTCTGCCGAAATCTCGGCTTCCGTAGAGAATCCAGTCGCCCTCCTTGGTAATGCCCACAGGGTAAATATCGTACTTATCGGGGTCGCAGTGGTTGAGCACTGCCTGCGCGGAGCGCAGAGAAACCTCATGCTCGGGGCTGATGCCGCCGAAGAGGACACAGACGGAAAGTTTTTTCACGGGAGTACCTCGCTTTTCTTATTTGCCGAGAAGGGCTTCGCCCGCGCGGAAGATATCGCCCGCGCCCATGGTAATGACCAAATCCCCGGGTCTGATAGCGGTACGGAGGAACTCGGTGACCTCCGGCAGGGTACGGCAGAATACGGCACCGGGGACGCGCTCTGCCAAATCCGCAGAAGAAATGCCGATGGTATTGCTCTCACGGGCGGCATAAATCTCCGCCAGAACCACCACATCGGGGCGGCGCAGCTGAGCAACGAAGTCCTCAAACAGCGCCTTGGTTCGGGTGTAGGTATGGGGCTGGAATGCCAGAACAATGCGCCGGTTCAGGCTGAACGCGGCATCCAAGGTAGCGCGGACTTCATCGGGGTGGTGGGCATAGTCATCATAGACATCGGCGCCGCCCCAGCTTCCCTTATACTCCATGCGGCGGCCTGCACCGTGGAAGGAGGCAATGCCCTCGGTGACAAATTTTCCGTCAATGCCCAGCATCCATGCCGCACCGGCGGCAGCCAGGGCGTTCAGAAGATTGTGCTTTCCCATGACCGCAAGGTCAATATGGCAGTAGAGTTTGCCCTCACAGAGCACATCAAAGCTGCGGAAGTCCTCGGATACACGCTCCGCCCGGACGGTATTGTCCCCGCCGAAGCCAAAGGTCAGATGCTCCACACCCTCCATAGCCTCCCGCGTGTGCACATCATCACCATTGGCCAGGACACCTTTGGTTGCCATGGATGCAAACTTACGGAAGGACTTCTGGATGTCGGTCAAATCCTTGAAGTAATCCAGGTGGTCGGCCTCCACATTCAGCACAACCGCCAGCGTGGGATAGAAATTCAGGAAGGAATCACAGTATTCACAGGACTCCGCCACGATGGTGTCGCCGCCGCCCACCCGGTGGGCGCCGTTCAGCAGGGGGAGATATCCGCCAATCATCACCGTGGGATCCATGCTTGCCGCCATGAGGATGTGGGTCACCATGGAAGTCGTGGTGGTCTTGCCGTGGGTGCCGGAGATGCAGACCGCATTTGCATAGGAGCGCATAATTTCGCCCCATGCCTGCGCCCGCTCGAATACGGGAATACCCAGAGCACGGGCCGCGGCAATCTCGGGGTTGTCATTGTGGGCTGCCGCCGTGCGGATGATGCACTGAGCGCCGGTCACATTCTCGGCCTTGTGGCCGGAGAACACGGGAATGCCGGCATCAATAAGCTCGGCAGTGGAAGCGGAAACATTCATATCGGAGCCTGTTACCTTCATGCCCATGCCCTTGAGCACAAGACCCAGAGGGCGCATGGAAACGCCACCAATACCCACAAGGTGCACACGCTTGCCGGGGACAAGGTACTCGGCAATGGCTGTATTTTTTATCATATCCACATCTCCTAACGAAATCGGGATGGCTAATATGTAGCCGGTTGTAGTCTAACGAAATAGCTTGGTTCAGGATTCTTTCGGCGGCTTGTGCTCGGACTGCGCCGTGACCTGACCGTTCGCCACGCCCTCGGTGGACTCGGGCATGAAGAGAATCTTCACCGTGGCAAGGATGATTTTGATATCGGTAATCAGGCTCATGGAGCCGATGTACTGCAAATCCATCTGGAGCTTATTATAGGGGGTGGTGTTGTACTTGCCGTAGACCTGGGCAAGACCCGTAAGACCCGCCTTGGCCTGAAGCCGCAGGGCAAACTCCGGCATGGAGGCCTCATACTGCTTCGCAATCTCCGGCCGCTCGGGGCGGGGACCCACAATGGTCATGGTACCCCGCAGAATGCACAGAAGCTGGGGCATCTCGTCAATGCGCAGGGCGCGGATGATTTTGCCCACGGGGGTGATGCGGTCATCTCCCTGCGCGGCAAGGCGGGCAACGCCGTCCTTCTCCGCGTCCACCCGCATGGAGCGGAATTTATACACATGGAACTGCCGCCCGTTCTTGGTCAGGCGCACCTGCTTATAGAGCACGGGGCCGCCGTCATAGAGCTTGATGGCGATGGCCGTGGGAATCATAAAGGGACTGAACACCAGAAGCGCAATCAGACTCAGGACAATATCCATGGCGCGCTTGATAATCAGATACCACACGCCGGGGCCGCTCTGCTGCAGATGCATGACGGGCAAGTTATCAATCTGCAGGGGCTTTGCCCCCTGCATGAGAATGTCGCCGATGCTGGGACGGACATAGGCATCGATTTTGTTTGCATAGCAGAATTTGATAATGTCATTGCGGTGGCTGGACTCCACGCCGCAGAGCATGACAGCCTGGGGAGCCGAATCGTGGATGGCATCAAACAGCCGGGACTGCCCCACATGCAGGGTCTGCTCCAAGCGGAAGCGCTTGGGGGAACTGGCGAGAATCTGCTCGCCGTCACATCTGGCATCGGGGTTGTCATAGACGATGACAATGCGCTTGGGGGGCATCAGACTGTCCGTCAGGCGGGTGCCGAAGAATGCCCAGACAAAGCTGAGGAAAATCTGAACGGCAATCAGGCACAATGTGGGAACAGGTTCGGGCGTGTAACGAATCAGCAGCCACGCCACCATATACATGAACCCCTGGGTCAGCACGGCGGTGACGGCGTGGGCATAGGTCAGCTCCCCTGTGCCTGAAGTCGTGAGCCTGAAGGCACCATAGAGCTTGGCAAACATGAAATACAGCACGGCGAACATACCGATGACCACATAGTCACCCTTGGCAAAGAAGCCCTCGGTGTACATCTTCGGGCCGTAGTAGGTGTACCACACATAGCCATAGCAGCCAATCAGTGCTGCCATCAGCAGTGCCTTATATATCATCAGGACCGCATCGGTCTTCTGATTTCGGTTAAATCTTCTGAGCATATAGCGAAACTCCTGTCAAACGGACAATCTGCGCGCCCCGAGGGCAGCGAAAAAACAATTCCCGATAATTTCAGTACCTACTATTATACCATTTCCGTATGCAATAATGCAACATCTTTTTACATAGAAGGCAAACAGACACGAAACCGCAAAAGTGTCACACAAGTCACCCTTAAATTAACAAAAAGTTCACAATGCTTTCAGCCAAATTCTTGCAGGATACTATATAATGGGAATGTAATTTTTAACATGGGAATTATGCCCTGTGCATACCCGGATTCAAAAAATTCAGGAGGAACCCCTATGGCTACAACCCCCAAGGACAGCAAGGCTGTCAAGCAGAAGAAAACCATTCAGAAAATCATCGCCGTCACCGCCGTGGTGCTGGTCATCATCACCGCGCTGGTGCTCTTCTTCCAGCGCAAGGTCAAGCGCGACTACGGCAACCGCGATAAAACAACCGTGCAGACCGCCCAGGCGCAGACCGGCTCCATCCGCACCACCATTTCCGCCTCCGGCACACTCCGGAGCGAGGATGTGGAGGATGTGGACATCAGCGCCGCACTGAGCGTGGACAAGATTCATGTGGAGTCCGGCGACAAGGTGGAGCAGGGCACCCTCCTTGCCTCCATTGATGCTTCCTCCGTGCTGACCGCCCTGAGCAGTGTGCAGGAATCCCTGAATGACCTGGACAAGGAAATCCGCTCCGCCAGCTCCGAGACTGTCTCCTCCTCCATCAGCGCCGGTGTGCCCGGCCGTGTGAAGGCCGTCTATGCCAAGGCCGGTGACGATGTGGCCGAGGTGATGTATAACCACGGCGCTCTGGCCATCCTGAGTCTGGACGGCAAGATGTCCGTGACCCTGAACACCACCGCCTACAAGCCCGGTGACAGTGTGAGCGTGGTGACCTCCGATGGGAAAGAATACGAGGGCACCGTCCACACCCTGACCAAGCAGACCACCAAGGTTTTGCTCACCGATGACGGCCCTGCTCTCGGCGATACCGTCACCGTGGACGGCAAGTACAAAGGTGAGCTGGCCGTCAACGAGCCTCTGAAGGTCACCGGCTACGCCGGCACTGTGTCCTATGTGTCCGTCACCGAAAACACCAAGCTTTACGGTACCTCCCGGATGTTCAGCCTGACCGACACCGCCTACTCCGCAAACTACAACAATCTGCTCAAGAAGCGTGCGGACTACGAGGATATGTATGGCCGTCTTGTGAAAATCTATAAGGACGGCGGCATCGTCGCCCCCATGGCCGGTACCGTGCAGACCGTCACCGACCCCAATGAGGACAGCTCCTCTGCTTCCTCCGCTGCCGCCACCACCGCTTCGGCCTCCATGAGCAGCTACTATGCCATGTTCGGCATGGGCGGCGGCACTGCCACCGCTTCTTCCTCTGCCAAGTCCTCCGCCGTCACCTCCTCCGATGACCCCATGGATGAATTCACCATCGTGACCATTGACCCCGGCAAGACCATGTCCGTGGATGTGAGCGTGGACGAGACCGACATTCTGTCTCTGGCACTGGGGCAGCAGGTTTCCATCACCGTGGATTCCATCGGCACCGATACATACTACGGCACCATCACCGGCATTGACACCACCGCTTCCACCTCCGACGGCGTAACCCAGTACGGTGCCACCGTGACGCTGGACAGAGTGAAGAATATGCTGCCCGGCATGACTGCCGACATTGCCGTCACCGTGCAGGGTGTGGAAAATGCCCTGCTGGTTCCCGCCGATGCCGTCCACCGCACCAGCTCCACCGCCTATGTCTACACCGCCTACGATAACGACAACCACAGCTTCGGCGGCATGGTGGAGGTCGAGGTGGGTATCTCCAACGGCAAGCTCACCGAAATCACCGCAGGCCTGAGCGAGGGCGACACCGTGTTCTACACCCCCAAGGAAACCTACTTCACCTTCGGCGGCATGACCTTTAATTCCTCCGGCATGCCCGTGGGCATGGCAGGCGGCGGCAACCGCAGACGCTAAGGAGGCAAGCATGATTGACCTGAAAGACATTACCCGAAAGTATCAGATTGGCTCCGAGACGGTCTACGCCCTGAACAAAGCCAACCTGCACATCTACCCGGGGCAGTTCGTCAGTATCATCGGTCCCTCCGGCTCCGGCAAATCCACCCTGATGAACATTATCGGATGCTTGGATACTGCCGACTCCGGCAGCTATCTTCTCGACGGCATCCCCATTGAAGACTACACCGAAAATCAGCTGGCAAAAATCCGCAACCTCAAAATCGGCTTTGTGTTCCAGAGCTTCAACCTGATTGCCAAGCTCACCGCAGAGGAAAATGTGGAGCTGCCCCTCATCTATCAGGGCATCCCCAAGGCCGAGCGCGCCGAGCGCGTGGCCGCAGCCCTTGCCAGAGTTGAGCTGAGCAAGCGCGCCAAGCACCTGCCCACGGAGCTGTCCGGCGGACAGATGCAGCGTGTGGCTATCGCCCGTGCCATCGTGACCAAGCCCAGCCTGATACTGGCCGACGAGCCCACGGGCAACCTAGACTCCAAGACCACCATTGAAATCATGGATATTTTCCACGAGCTTCACGATCAGGGAAATACCATTGTCCTCATTACCCACGACAACGACGTAGCAAAGCAAGCCTCCCGCATTGTCCACATCAAGGATGGCCGGCTTTCGGAGGTGAACGATGAGTCAGTCCTTTAAGATGGCCATAAAGTCCATCAACGGCAATAAATTCCGAGCTTTCCTCACCATGCTGGGCATCATCATCGGTGTCATGGCGCTGGTGCTGCTGGTGAGCCTGGTGGACGGTGCTACCGGCTCCGTCACCGACAAGATTTCTTCTCTCGGCTCCGACCTGATTTCCGTCACCATCAGTGACGACAAGGGCTACCCCGTAAAGCTTTCCACCCTCAATGAGTGGATGGCGGAGCCGGAAATCAGCCTGATTGCCCCAGCCTCCCGCACCACGGCCACAGGCCGATTCGAGGCGAAGAACACCACCGTCATCGTCTACGGCACCACCCCCGCCTACGCTCCCATCAACGATATGGAGCTGCTGCTGGGTCGGTTCATCAAGTCCAGCGATGTTGACAATCATACCGATGTGTGCATCATCAGCGAGTCTGCCGCCGAAGAATTCTTCGGCTATGCCGACTGTCTGGGTCGGGAAATCTCCATCAGCGGTATGCGCTTCACCATCGTGGGCGTGCTGAAAAATGACGACAACTCCCTGACGAGCCTGCTCACCAAGGGCACCATGATTGCCTACATACCCTACACCACACTCTACCGCTTAAGCTCCACTGTCTCGGCCAATGTGACCAGCTTCTCCGTGAAGCAGGCCGAGGGCTACACCGTGGAGCAGGCTGAGGCCAAGATGAAGGAAATTCTCCTTGCCCGGTTTGAAGAGGACGAGGACGCCTACTCCATCACCGCCCAGAATATTCTGGAGGACGCCATGAGTCAGGTCACCTCCGTGCTGACCATTCTGCTTGGCGGTATCGCCGCCATCTCCCTGATTGTCGGCGGCATCGGCATTATGAACATCATGCTGGTCACCGTCACCGAGCGTACCCGGGAAATCGGCATCCGCAAGGCCATCGGCGCAACCCGCGGCGTGATTTTGCAGCAGTTTCTGCTGGAATCCGTGGTGCTGTGCATGATGGGCTGCGCCATCGGCGTGTTCCTGAGCTGGGCGATTCTGCAGGTCATTTCCGTGGTGGTTTCCAGTCTCGGCATGCACTTCGGTCTTAAGTGGAGCGTCGTCATTATGAGCGTGGCATTCTGCTTTATGATTGGCGTGATTTTCGGTCTGTACCCGGCAAACAAAGCAGCCAAGATGGCCCCCATCGATGCGCTGCACTACGGCGGTTAAGGGGGTAAGATTATGGATTTTAAGAAATATTTTGAACTTGTGAAAGAAAAAATACTCCCCAAAAAGGAAGCGGTTCCCGCCCCCGAGGAGCTGGACGAAGAAGATGAAATCCTGCGCAGACGGCAGCCCAACAAGGCCATGATTGTGACCGGGGTCAGTGCGCTGGCAATTGCCGTGATGATTCTCTCCTCACTTCCCAAGGGCGACAATAACGGCACCGCGGCCAATACCCGGGTGCTCAGCGGCAAGCCCGAAATGCACACCCTCTCCACCGTCATCACCGGCGCGGGCGCTCTTGCACCCGGCGACACCGAGAAGGTGGAGCTGCCGAAGGTGATTGACCTTGACAAATACTATGTCCACAACGGTGACAAGGTACTCAAGGGCGATATTCTCGCAAGCGTAGACACGGTTCAGGTGGCAGCCGCCGTCGGGCAGCTGCAAGGCGTTATGAACACCCTTGACAAGGATTTGAACACCGCCTCCTCCAAGACCGAGTCCACCTCCATCAAAAGCGGCGTGTCCGGCCGCGTGAAGGCCATCTTCGCACAGCCCGGTGACGAGGTAGCCGAGGTGGTGTATGACCACGGCTGTCTGATGCTTTTAAGCCTTGACGGCATGATGAGCGCCACCTTCCCCGCTGAGGGAGATGCCCAGCTTGGTCAGAGCGTGGAGGTCACGCTCAGCGACGGCACCGTGCAGACAGGCCGTGTCTACTCCGTCACCGATGGTAAAATTACCGTGACCATCTCCGATGTGGGCGCTCCCTACGGCGACAAGGTGGTCATCCGCGATGAAGAAGGCAAGAAGCTCGGCAGCGGCACACTGGACATTCACTCCCCCCTGCAGGTCTCCGGCTATTATGGTACGGTTGCCTATGTGGGCGTGAGACTCGACCAGAAGGTATCGAGCGGCACCCAGCTCATTACCCTGAAA
>JAZRVX010000151.1:0-7495 GCA_045599455.1 Faecousia sp.
AGGTTCATGAGCGGGGGGAGGTTCCAGAGTGGGGGGAAGATTGCAGAGGGCGCAGGCTGTCGGGGGGCTGTTGCCAGCGCCGGGGCTCTCCCTTTGCCAGTCCAAAAGGCTGACTTACCCACCGCCCGCACCCGAAGCCACTGAGAGTGATCAGAGGCGGAAAAGCGTTAAACTTAATTAATTGTTAACGCCTTTTTATGGTCTGAGGTGGTTTTTTTGTAATTTTGCAATTTGGCGAGAAATAGTCTGTAAAATCTTGTCGGCGGTTAGGGCGCTTTGCGGGGCCCCTGGCCGCCGTTTCTGGCTTCGGCTTTTAGGGCGCCCATGGCGACGGGCCGGGCGCGTAGCGGGGACCCGAACCGGCGTAAATAGGCGCACGAAAGCCGCACAGGGTGGCGACCTTAGTAATCAGGGCCGACAACGAGCACTCGGGGGCATTGCGCCTGATATTTACGGGGCGGGCGCATAGCGGGGACCCGAACCGGAAAGCCAGGCGCAAGAGCCCGCACCCGAAGCCACTGGGAGTAATTAGGGCGGCGCATGAGCACTCGGGCGGTGATGAAAGTCAGACTTTTGGGGGGCAAAGGGAGAGAAACGGCAGTTGGCAGCGCCCCCCGACAGCCTGCGCCCTCTGCAATCTTCCCCCCACTCTGGAACCTCCCCCCGCTCATGAACCTTCCCCCGCCATCCGAACGGCTCCCCGATGCGCTCCGCACCGCACCGCTCTCGCTGACGCTCGACGGGCGCAAGCTGTTTGGACGGGTCTGCGACGCTTGTGCCGATGGTGGTGAACAGCCCCCCGATAACAGCGAACACGAACCGACACCGCCAGCGCACCGCACTCGCTACCGCTCGACGGGCGCAAGCGTTTTGGACGGGTCTGCGACGCTTCTCGGCGGGCAGAGGGTCGGGAACCCACCCACAGCCAGAAAACCGCTCACAAGCCACGAAAATGCCCCCACAAGCCACGAAATCACCCCGCAGTCAACGCAAACTACCTCACAGCACCGCACTCGCTCCGCTTCCGCTCCGCTCGGCGATGCCCCCTATTTGTCTGTTTTCTAAGATGATTACCCCTTGGAGTCTGCTTAAGTCGCTAATAATGACCCTCTAAAGTCGTTTTATTACCCTTTGTAGTCTGGCTTTGAAGGCTTCACACCCGATATAATCGGGAGTGGCAACGGACGGATAAAGCATAGACGATGCAAATGAATAGGCTTGTATCGTCTTAGGGCGTGGGGGTGGGGAGTATTCAAGCGCCGTGACCCCGATGCCGAAGAAAATAGCAAAGCATCCCGCCATGAGGCTCATGGGCGCCGTTTGAGCCCATCAGACTGGGGTGCGCGTTAACATTTATTAGCACGAAAAAACCCCCGAAGCGGTCTGCAACGAGGGTTTTTAGGAGTCCTGGCGCTCGGATCAATGGAAGGTCTCACGCTCATGGGCCTTCACCACCTCAGCTTTGAGAGCAGCTATCACCCATCCCTTGCCCTTCATCTTGCCATCTGGGGTTCTTCGCCTGCCCTGGATGGAAGCCAGGCGCCCGAGGAAGTCATCAAGGAGCAGCGTGCAGTCCTCTAGCAGCTTCTTGTTCTTGTTGAGCTCGGTCGCATCAAAGCCCATCTGATAGCGCATGTATCTCCATGCGTTGCCGTTGATGGAACTCGCCGATAGGTTGGAGAGCATTTGCTTCTGGCGAAGCTCCTGGTCACCTTTGTCACGTTGCTCGTATGGCTTGAACACAAGAGAGGAGATCTTACGCCCTGTCTTGACGGGAAGGAAGTCAAACGCTACCGGGCATGACTTTGAGAGCTCCTCCTGGGTGGGCTTGATAATCTTCTTGATGAAATCGGTCGGCTGGTCGTACTTCCCAGATACCCCGAAATAACTCTTGAGCCACTCAACGCCATATTGTATAGGAGACCGCTGGCCACTGAGGAGCTGGTACATCTTCATAGAGTTGGCAGAACGGAGCGACATCATGACGTCAAGCTCTACCTTGCGATAGCCAGACGAGAAATTGAGAATAGCATCCCAAACCCACTGAGCTACGGAGAAAACCATTACACCAGTATTAACCCGGTGCTCCACGTTGAATATGATGGCAGCACTCAGCCAGCGGTTTGCCTTGGGGTCATAGTACTCCAGCACTTCTTTCTGCATGTCCTTGACTGACCGATGAACCTGCTCGTAATGCTTGGATCCGTCGGATAACAAGCACTTGGAAGGGATGGAGAGAGTAACATCACGGAGATTGTGCTGTATCTGGCACTTGTTTTCACGAATGAGCAGCCCTTCAAGCTCTGCCTGGGCGAACTCCACAATACGCATGAGCAAGCGCATTTGTATAATGTTAAAATGATTTCGGTTGATGGAGAACAGATAACCCTCGTATAGGTTCATATTCTCGTTAGATGGAAAATTAGTAATCATAATAATCGTCGTAATCGTCTCATATATTATTAATATGTTCCTTTATTACTAACCAATCAGTAGCGCTGATCTTGTCGTGATCATCCAAGTCAAGAGCGTCCTTGAGGTTCCTCAGAAGTATGGCCATACCACACTGCAGACCTTCAACGAATTGACTCTCGGTGCCTGACTCCGACTGGAACTGAGAAAGGGTACTGTACGCCTGCAGTAGGCATAGGGCTGATTTGTATGTCATTTGCGGACCTCCTTTCTATTTGGGTACATAAATTGCTCCGCAATCAGTGAATGGTTATTGATCATCCTGTCAAATCTCTCATGAGCTTCGTCTCGGATCCAGACACGATCAACCTCCGTCAAGTTATCTTCATCCTCCAGCTTTCTATAATCTATATGCTGATCTAAGATGTAACAAAGCTGCACCTGTACGGCCTTCACTGCAGCGATTTCTTCCGGTCCCAATGACTCAAAACAATCAAGCCAATTAAATGCTCTGATCAATGTTTTTGCTCCTAAGTAATTCATATTGTATAAATGTTAGTTGGGTGGCACTATTGCCAGGTACAAAGGTACGCAAAATCAGACAAAAAAAAAAAAAAAAACTGAATAAAAGTTTAGTTTTCGCTGTATCTTTGCACATTATGTTCTCAAATACAAGTAATTAAGCATGGAACAAGCAACATTAAACGAGAATTTTTACAAACTCATTCGGGAGGTTGAGGGCTGTCGCTTGACGGCATACAAATGTCCTGCTGGTAAATGGACCATCGGATATGGCCACACTGATGGCGTTGTCGCAGGCATGTCCATAAGTCAGCGTCAAGCAGATGAGCTGCTAAATGACGATGCAGCATGGTGTCTGGTTGATGTACTGCGAGTACTCCCAGATGTCAGAGGAGATCAGTTGGCTGCATTGGCGAGCTTTGTTTACAATGTTGGCTGGAAGAATTGGCGCAACTCGTCACTCTTGAAGGAGCTACAAAAGAGAAGGCCAGACATCAAGCAAGTGCATAATCAGTGGCGTAGATGGATTTATGCAGGCGGTAAGCCGCTTAACGGATTGCGTAATCGTAGAGAAAAAGAGCTCAAATTATTTTTTGGATCCAAATATCTTAAACCTCAAAAACAAACATTATGAACAAAGAAAATTGGAAGCAGATAATCAATCTCGTCTGCACGATCCTATCAGCGATCGCGGCCACGATTTGTACTTCAAGTTGTCTTGGCCACATTCAGTAAGTGTCATTCACAATTCATATTTACTAACTTAAAATTAATTACAACCATGAGTAAAGGTTCTATTTTCTGGGGAAAGTCTCGCGGTAAGCTCGGCGAGATGGTCCTTTCAGTAGTCAAGGGACAGCAGACCCAGCGTGCTTACAACGCAAATCCTGCAAATCCTCGCACAGAACTCCAGCAGGTTCAGCGTATCAAGTTTGCAGCTGCTGTCAAGTTCTACAAGTCATCGGTCCAGAATTTGTTTAAGATGGCCTTTGAAGGCAAGAAGCAGACCGAGTCAGATTATAACGCATTCATGCGCATCAACCTCAAGGAGGGAATTGCCATCTACCCAACACGCGAGGAAATTGCTGACCCAAACTTCCCAATGGTGGCTCCATGGCGAGTGAGCCAGGGTAGTCTGAACCCTGTAGGCGGTATCATTTTTGATGATGAAGATCCGCAGTACTTCTTTGCTTGCGCAGAGAACATCAAACCAGGCAATGTAGATGAAACCGACTGGAACAAATTCCTAAACCTCAACCCATCACTCCAGCCTGGCGACATAATCACATTCGCAACGATGGCCCAAAAGGTAAATATCACCGGTACTGATATCACTACAATCTCGGCAAATCCTTGGTGGAAAATAAATAGCATTATTGTCGGAGCTGACCTGCGCGGAGCTGACTTAAACAGCTATTTCGGCGCTAATGGTATTGCAGACTATGACGAAATGTTGTGCCACCGACCTGATGTACCAGCATATTTCAACATTATAGAGTCACCAATCAATGAACTCGCTATCGGTTCAGTATGCATTGTGTCTCGTCCACGTTCTGGCGGTCTCCAAGTCAGCTCCGAGTACATTCACCTTAACGACCTTGGACAGCAGGTATTTGAGTTCTTGAGCGATGATGGTAATCGTGCACTTGCAACGTGGGATGCTGAGCGTCTTGCCATCCTCCAGGGTTCCGAGGAAAATCGATCTGATGGCGATAACTGGCATGGTACTAAGGCAACAAACCTAACAATAGCAGGAATGTCAACAGCAACCGCTGTTAGCGGTGTTACACCTTCAATGATGAAGGGTGACTCGGTACAGCTGAGCATAAGTATTGGAGGTACCGCACACAACTTCAAAGCAATCAAGGCTGGCGACCTTCTCCCTGTTGTTGAACAATTCACCATCAGCGGAACTCAGTACAGGATGGCAGTACGAGCAGATGTATTAAACGGCAGTATTAACCTTTCAAACGCATCTGACGAAACAACGGGTTATATAAATATAACTTCTGCAAAGATTAACGGCATGAACGTTACTCTATCGTAGTCAAGCCAGGTTAATCGGTCATAATTAACGAATAGCCATAAACAAAATAAAACCCAATCACTATGAGTAAAGGTTCAATTTTCTGGGGAAAATCAAAGGGCAAGCTCGGTGAGATGGTTTTGTCAGTTCTCAAAGGTCAGCAGGTTCAGCGGGCATACAACTCCCGCCCTGCTAACCCGAGGACCGAAAAACAGATGCTACAACGCATGAGGTTCGCCAGCGCTGGCAAGTTCTTCAAGCACAGCCAGCAAGCACTCTTCAAGCTAGCTTTCATGAACAAAACACAGCTGGAGAGCAATTTCAACGCTTTCATGAGAAACAACCTCAAAGAAGGCATTGCCATCTACCCGACACGTGAGGAATTAGATAACCCATTCTTCCCCATGGTAGCACCCTGGCGGTTGTCAAAAGGCACACTTAACACGATTGGCATGGATAGCGTGCTACTGGAAGATGATGAATACATCATCGGCAGTACGACAATTTCATGCAGTGACCCAGGTTCTTGTCATGACTGGCAAGAGTTCTTAGCGGAAAACCCATCATTGCGAGTTGGCGACATAATCACATTCGCAACGTTAGTGTCGCAAGCAACCATTACCAGCGGAGCAATAACACCAGCCAACGCACAGCCATTCTGGAAGATTAACAGCATAACCATCGGCGCTGACCTGCGAGGAGCAACGCTTGATACATATTTATCATATAACAACATGGGCAACAGCTATAACAACACGTTAGAGCATTACTTCAACATCGTAGAGGTGCCAGGAGTTTCAAACCCAAGTCGTGATAATATAATCATCGGCTCATGCTGTATCCTTTCAAGGGAGGTAAATGGTAAGCTTCATGTAAGCTCTGAACATCTTCACCTCAACCTTATTGGCAAGATAATATATGCAACACTCAGCGATGAGGGCAAACGTGCCTTACCATCATGGGACGCAGAACCCGATGCCATTCTTGAAGGCTCCGAAGCAAAAAACTCGCAAGCTGATGTATTTTACGGACTCATCACAAGACCATGGGACATAGGAGCAGATAACGCAACGGATTTAGTTATGAACTTAAATCCGAAACTTGTTGAAGGCGACAAGGTAGTGCTAAAAGTCAGTGCCAACGGAACAACTCCAAAAACACTCTACTACACATGGGAACCTTCCATGAGGATTGTGAATATCGGCGAGCTTTTCGGCCCAAATCAATGGGCACTGCAATTACTGCTCACTCGCGAAGGCATATACGCGTGGAACCAAATGGAAAAGACTGTCCGCTCGGTTACAGTTGATAGCATCAGCATCAATGGAAAAGAGGTCATAGACCCACGCAAATAAAACGTACTATACCAATTCGTAAACTCACACTAACCGAGGGCGACAGCCTTCGGTTTTTTCGTGCAAAGGGAAAAGGCGTCCGACACCTTGCGAACACTCTGGCGACAGCTGGCGAAAGCTCCCGCCCAACGCAGGGCAGAAGCGAGCACGCAAGGGCGCAGGCGGGCAGGACGGGGCGACGCACTGAGGGCGAAGCGCGCGCAGGCTGATGGGAGGGAGCGAGTACAAGCCAGAGCAGAGAAACAAAGCGAGCACGCAAGGGCGCAGGCGGGCAGGACGGGGCGACGCACTGAGGGCGAAGCGCGCGCAGAGGGCTGGTAGGCGGTCGGCACGGCTCAAAGGGGCGCAAGCGGCTCACGGACTGCGCCAGAAAGCAGAGGGGCAGGAGCGTAGCGGTAAAGGCGGGGGGCGTCCTCTCGCTATGGGCGCGGGCTGAGATCGGGGGGCATAGGCGGGAAGCGGGGCGCAAGCGGCTCACGGACTGCGCCGGAAAGCAGAGGGGCAGAAGCATAGCGAAAAGGCGGGGGAGGTCTCTCGATGGCGGGAGGCCTCGAAAGTCCGTCGGGCGGGGCGATGCCTGCCGACGGGCGCAAGCGTAGCGCAGAGGGGTCCCGGCGGCAAGCACCAACCCCGACCAGAGGACTTCAAGAGGACGCCCAGCCAGCGAGTGACCACACCCGACCGCCATGCTTCTGCCCCTCTGCGGGCGCAAGGACGGAGCGGCTTAAAAGCGCCCCGCTGGACGCCTAATGACCACCGACCAGGCACCGACCGAATAGCGAGTGGCACCCCCCGTCCGCCACGCTCCTGCCCCTCTGCGGGCGCAAGGACGGAGCGGCTTAACAGCGCCCCACGAGCCGTAGCCATGCGACTGACAGCCCCAACGAGCACGCAAGCCCGAAGAAGGAGACCCGGACTGACCGCCGAGACCGACGCGCGCACAGCTTTGGCTTCTCGCCCTGGCTTGGCCGCTCCCTCCCATCAGCCGAGCACGCAAGCCCGAAGAAGGAGACCCGGACTGACCGCCGAGACCGACGCGCGCACAGCTTCTGCCCTGCGTTGGGCGGGAGCTTTCGCCAGCTGTCGCCAGAGTGTTCGCAAGGTGTCGGACGCCTTTTCCCTTTGCACGAAAAAACCGAAGGCTGTCGCCCTCGGTTAGTGTGAGTTTACGAATTGGTAT
>JAZRVX010000152.1:0-2582 GCA_045599455.1 Faecousia sp.
AAAATTACATCTGAAAAATATTCCCCAGCACCACGCCGCCTTCAGGCGTTTGCTTGGGCAGGCCGCTGTCATAAATCAGGGCGTAGACCTGGGCAACTCTTGCTTTGAAATAGTAGTAGATGACCAGCTGGAACAGCACGAACAGGCCGTAGGACAGAAAATACATGACGGTCGGGGAGATGGGAAGCTCCACGCCCAGACGGCTCAGCCACACATCCCCATAGCCCACTAAGCTTGCAAGCAGGGTCAGAACATAGTACCACCAGAAGTGCAAATCCACCCGCAGAAGCTGACGGCGGGCGCCGCGCATCATGCGCTTGCTGCGGCGCATGGCGTAGCGGGCACCCATCCGAGGGCTATCCAGAATGAAGTAGTCCGTCATGCGGTAGCCGTAAATCACCGGGACACCGAAGATGAGAAAAATCAGTGCGCCGATTCCCAGAATCACGGGCACGGCACTGCGCAGGGCGCTGAGCACGGCGGGGGAGGTGAGCAGCAGTTCCGGGTTCATTGCCACGGCATCCATGATGGGCTCCAGCGCGGTGTTGAGACTGCGCGACAGGGGCGAGTAGGAGTAGATGAGGACGGCGGCATAGAAGCTGCCCAGCGCCATGACGGCGTACACCAGTCCCCGCAGGAGGCTTGCGCGCAGCAGCGGGAAGAACCGCTCAAAGCCGCAGCGCAGGGTGGCGGGGCGCACATTCAGCTCTCTGGCGGAGCGGAGCATCACGCCGCGGTAGCCCAGCTCCAGACACATGACCACGCCCATCTGAGCAAAGGATAGAACCTGCCCCACGGTTTCCAGTACGGAGCGCAGCCCCATATTGGAAAGACCGCCCAGATTGCCGATGCGGCTGTCAAGTAAGTATTCTACCACCAGCACCAGCGCATTGATGCCAAGGGTAAGCAGCGCATACACCATGGTGATGGCGGGAATGTCGGCAGCCTTTTGAATCCGTGCATCGGCGGTGGCGCAGAGAGTTTTGTTATCGGGAATTATCATAGAGGTCTCCTGAAAGGTTCTTTTTCTACTGTTATACCCGAAAGACGGACAAAAGGCAAATGAATTTTTTGAAAATGGTGGTATTCGGCTTCCCTGTGTGCTACAATGTGGGTAAATGATTTTTACCGGGGGGTGGAGCCGTGACTTTAGGCGAGAAAATTCGCAGTGCCCGAATGGCACTGGGGCTGTCCCAGCGGGCAGTCTGCGGCGATGTGATTACCCGCAATATGCTCTCTCAGATTGAGCACGGCGCGGCCAAGCCCTCCATGGATACGCTGAAATATCTGGCCTCCCGGCTGGGAAAGCCCGTGAGCTTTTTCCTTGAGGAGGAGAGCATGGTCTCGCCCAACCAGCAGGTGATGCTGAGAGCCAGGGAGTGCTTTGACCGCGCAGACCATGCCCAGGTGCTCAGAGCGCTGGAGGACTATAAAGCCCCGGATGTCATCTGCGACAGCGAGCGGGCATTTCTGAGCTTTTTGTCCCTTTTGCAGCTTGCGGAGCAGGCACTGGGGGAGAATAAGCAGCCCCTTGCCCGTACACTGCTGGAAAACGCAGCCCAATGGGAAAAGGAGCTGTGGATGCTCCCGGAGCTTCGCGCCCGCCGCGTCCGCCTGCAGGGTGCCCTGCGCGGTCAGAACCTCATGCGACTGTGCGAGGATTTGCCGGAGCTGGACGGCGATTTGCTGCTTCGCGCCCGGGCGGAGCTGGAGGCCGGGAACCCCACGCGGGCGGGACAGCTTTTGGATGCTGCCGAAACTCGGGACGGCGCATGGCAGCTCCTGCGGGGGCGTGCCTATTTCGGGCAGAAGTGCTACCGGGAGGCTGTGGAGTGCCTGCGCAGGGCGGAATCGACGGATGTGAAGACGGTTTATCCATTGCTTGAAAAGGCATACCGGGAGCTGGAGGATTATAAGCAGGCCTATTACTATGCATGCAAGCAGAGGAACGAATAAAAACGCGGGGACACGGAATGTGTCCCCGCGTTTCTGTTTCTCAGCTCTCCAGCTGGCGGCCGAGGAAGCCTGCGGCGGTCTTCACCAAGCCCTGTTCACTGCTTTGCAATGGCGCGTCATTTTCCCCCAGCAGGAGCAGGACACTGCCCATCAGGTCGCCCTGGGACAGAATGGGGGCGACAGCGCCCAGATGGTATTTGTCCGCCCCCTCCGAGGCCTTGATGGGTGTCTGACCGCTCTGGTAGAGGTAGGTCTTGCGGCTCTCCATGAGCTTGTCCAGCTCCGGGGAGTTGGGCTTGTCAATCAGCTCCCGCTTGGGTGCGCCGTGGAGGGCGATGATGGAGTCCCTGTCCGTCACGGCGGCAATCAGCCCTGTGGCGGAGCCGATGGATTCGCACATCTGGGCGGCAAATTCCTGCAAATCCCCCATGGGAGAGTATTTGCGGAAGATGACACCCCCGTCCTTCTCGGTGTAGATTTCCAGCGGGTCGCCCTCACGGATTCGGAGGGTTCTGCGGATTTCTTTCGGTATGACGATTCTTCCCAAATCGTCCACACGGCGGACAATGCCGGTTGCTTTCATGTTCGTGTCTTCCTTTCTGCAGCGCCGACGGCGCAATTTCTTC
>JAZRVX010000153.1:0-2544 GCA_045599455.1 Faecousia sp.
TGGGTCTGGAGGACCTGGCCGGCCGGATCTTTGTGGAACGCTAGGCTTTCTCTGCCAGTTTTGTTCAGCGGGGGCGGTTTTTCCCCGTCAGGAAAGCGGCCCTTTTGCCAAGCCGTTTTTACCTGGCCGCGCGCGCTCTTCTCTTTCTCCGGCCGGGTAAGGCGGGAAGAGGCGTGAAGCGGGGCTACGCGGCCGCGGCCAGGCTTTGCTCGTCGAGCTGGAAGGCGTCGAGCTGGTGGTGAAGCTCGTTATTCACCTCCAGGGGTAAAGCGGCCCCGCCAAGGCCGGAGGCGGCGGCAAGGGCCGCGTCCGCGCCGCAGCCGTCAGGAACTTCGCCTTCCGAGGCCAGCGACATATCGTTTACCAGCTGCAGGGCCAGCGTGTTGAGCCGCGCCTCGTCTGGAAATTCAGGCGGGGCGCAGCCATCGGCAAGCGCGTCCGGCTCATCAGCCGCGGCCGCCGGGGCTGATGTCCGCTGAGCTGTGCTTTCTGCCGCTCCATCCGCACTGCGCTCTTCAGCCGCCGCATCCCGCCCGGAAGGCATGGCCGCGGCGGTTGACGCCTCCGCTGAGCCTGCCGCTTCCGGGGCCGTGCCGCCTTCCGCTGTGCCGGCACATGATACCAATGCTTCCTGTTCAGGCGAGTCCACAAGCTCAAGCGTGATTTCTTCGCCCCTGAGCACGACGTCCGCCGCCTGGCCCACGCTTCCGTCTGTGCGCGTGTAGCTGACCGTCTCCAGAATCTCGCCGCCCGCCCGCGCCTGAACTGTCGTGTCCCCATGCAGGGTAATCGAGGCAATCCCGGCCTCGTCCAGGGTCTGAAATTCCCCCTCGCCGGGTTCCGCATCACTGTTCTTATCCTGCCACAGGCCAAACGAGGCCCACTGCTCATCCTGGCTGTCAAACACGCCGTCCCCGTTCGTGTCAAAGGTCCTGAGGCCCTCAAGGTCGCTGGCCCCGCACGAAGCCCGCTCGCTCAGCATCAGCTCGTCCGCCCGGTCGATCAGCCGGTCGCTGTTAGAGTCGCAGGCCAGAAAGGCGTTCCGCCCGCTGATCCACGAGCTCGCCTCGTCCACTCCGTCACGGTTCCAGTCAAAACGCACCCCGCTTTCCACTGGCAAAAGCTCTATCCCTTCGCCATCCATATCAAAAACTATCGGTTTATAGATGTGGTTCCCGGTGGTCAACGACAGCTTATTCATATACACAACGAGAGACTCACTCGCTCCGCCATAATCAACCGCGGTCAGAACAAGGTACGGATTTGAACCGGGGTTCATGCCAAACTGCAGCTCATAGCTGCCGTTCTTACTGCCGTGATTATTAAAATCCGCACGGGAAAAGCCGCCGCCGGGAGATACCCCGATACTCATGATATCGCCCATATTGCCCCAGCTGTTCCCGCCGTTTTTATCTTCCACATGAAAGTTAAATTCTATGGTCGCGTACAACACGCCGTGCTCATCAACGCGCGACGACTTGAGCTTCATATTATACAATTTCGTAAAGTGCGGCGCATAGTTGTGGCGGTCTATCTGATTGATATAGAGTTTGCTGGCCGTATTGCCGCCATGACCATCTGAAACCGTATAGTCAATCACCATCTTTTTCCCGGCCATCCCTTCAGAAGGCTTAACCACCAAGCTGCCGTTTTTTATTGATACAGAACCATGACCGCTACTTATATATGGATTAGTAATCGTAAGCGCGTCGCCATCAGCATCATAGTCGTTTTCAAGCAGCTTTGATATACTGTATTTATTGGCAATAGCCTCTTCCGCCGCAGAACCGTTATCAAACTGAGCAACAGGAGCATCATTGATATTGGACACATCTATATATGAGCGTGATTCTGATACCGCGCCATAACTGTCTTTAACCTGATATACAAAAGAATCTCTCCCAAAAAAGTCGGGCGATGGCCGGTAGGTAATTATTCCTGTCGCGGCATCATAGGAAATACTCCCATGCTCTGCCTGCGTGATCCCGGCAAAACTGATGCTGTCCTCTTCATATGAAGAGGACATTTCGACATCAGTATCGTTATCCATCAATTGTTTCACATTAAACTGATACCAGTTGTCTTCTTTCGCCCCATACAATACCTCTGAAGTAAGGAGAGGCGCATCGTTTACCGGCTCGATATCAAAGAACGCACTGCCCTCGCGGCCTGAACTGATGCCATCTGTCGCCACATACTTAAAACTCGCCTGGCCGGGATACTGGTTATTAAAATCCTGCTCCGGTATAAATACAATGCTGCCGTCCGCGCTCAAGCTGACCTCGCAGTGTTCAGCGCCATACACCGCGCTGATATACAAAGGGTCGCCGTCTCTATCTGTATCATTTTGCAGCAAAAGGCTCTGGGGCAGAGACAAAATCCTGTCTTCCTGCACACTCAGCTCTTCCGACGCCACTTCCGGCGAGCTGTTCACCCGAACGTCCAGCGCGGCCTCCGCCTCGCTGTACCCGCCATTGCCGTCTGTTATCTGGTAGCTGAACCGGTCTTCACCTGTCCACCCGTCCTCCGCCGCCCGGTAATGAA
>JAZRVX010000154.1:0-1510 GCA_045599455.1 Faecousia sp.
ACTTGTCCCTCCTGTAGTACTCAGCGCCACGGGTGAAACTGTATTGCGAGGCTTTCTTCGTCGTCGGCTCCGGCTCTTCAAGCAGAAGCTTGTCCTGCCCGGATTTCAGGATGGACTGTATGCTCTTGTAACTTGGCTGCGGCGTATAAGAAAGCGCCTTGCGGCAGGCATTCTCCAGCCGCTCGGGAGGATATTTGTCTGTCAGCTTCAGCAGAGCCATGCAAGCCTTGTAGCCCTGCTGTTCTACTGCGTACATCGTCAGAAAGTGGCGGATGACAGTCTCGGTGTTGTCGCCGATCTGTTCTGCCCAATGCAAAAAACGTTCTCCGTTCCACTGCAAATATTTTTGGTGATCCGGAGGCATATGCGTCTCTAATGTGCTATACTGGTTGGGGCGGCCATACAGCCGCGGATGAGAGGCAATTCGGTTGCCTTCGAAGAAAACCTCAACCGTATGTGAAGTGAGACGCACATCAACCTTCTGCTTAATGTATTCGTAAGGTACAGAATAGTTCTGCTTGTCTACAGAGATGTGGTAGTTGTACTGGACTGTGGCGATCTTCCACATTGCCAGTTCAAACGGTACGGCAGGCAACGGCAAAAGGAACGGTTTTTCTTCCTCAAACGCGACTGCACGGCTGCCCTCTTTCTTCTGAAATGGCTTGTGGTTGAACTCATAGAGCTTCTCTTCTACCGCTTCATTCAGCTCTGCCAAAGAAAAGAACTGCCTATTCCGCAGAGCAGCAACGATCCACGTGGAGACCACACCCACGGAGCCTTCAACAAAGGCCTTATCTTTCGGCGTTCTGGGACGGGCGGGAATAACGGCTGTCCCATAGTGCTCCGCCATCTCGCGGTAGCTGCGGTTCAAAACAGTTTCGTCCTTTGTGTTCTTAATGACGCCGGTCTTGAGATTGTCCGGCACGAGGATGCGGGTAACACCACCAAAGTAATGGTAGGCATTGACGTGAGCATTAATCCAAGCTTCCTGTTTTTCATCCAGGAAGGCCTCTGCATAGGCATAACCGCTGTACGGCAGGACGGCAACAAACAGATATGCCGGGATCAGCTCTCCGGTATCCGTATCCACAATCCCCATGGTATCTCCAGCCCAGTCCACCTGCATGGTCTCACCGGGCTTGTGGTCGAGGTGCATGGTAGCTTTGGTCTTGTGGATATAGTCCGCATAGTACTTGTTGAACTGTGTGGACTGATACGGAATCTCTCCGGCTGCCCGACACTGCTCACAGTATTCTACCCAGAGCAAACTCAGCGTGACGCCGCTCTTCTGCATCTCCTTGTGGATCTGATCGTAATCCGGCATACGGTACGACGGATGGGATGTGCTTTGAGGAAAAAGCTTTACTGTAAGCTTTTCCGGTGGCAGGGCACGCAGCTGCTCCCAGCTGACCGATGCCTCCTGTGCCCGATGAAGTGTGCGTGTCACAGTGTTCCGACCGCATCCACAGGCCTCAGCGATCTCTTTGTTGGATAACCCCAGATTCTTCAG
>JAZRVX010000155.1:0-1007 GCA_045599455.1 Faecousia sp.
CGAGGACCAGGTGTTTGCCGAGGAAGGCACCTCCGACGGCACCTCGAAAAAACTCTCCGGCAATATCGAACTGAAACATGTGAAGTTCGGCTATTCTCCGCTCGCAGAGCCGCTCATCCGCGACTTTAACCTCAAGCTCGAGCCGGGACATTCGGTGGCGATCGTCGGCGGCTCCGGCTGCGGCAAATCCACCATGTCCAAGCTGATCTCCGGTCTGTATCAGCCGTGGAGCGGCGAGATCCTGTTCGATGCAAAGCCGATGAACAGGATACCGAAAAACGTGTTTCGCAGCTCTGTGGCCGTGGTCGATCAGGACATTATCCTTTTTGAAGACACCATAGCCAACAATATCAAAATGTGGGACAACAGCATTGAGGATTTTGAAATGATCCTTGCCGCTCACGATGCACAGATCCACGACGATATTATGCAAAGACCGAAAGGTTACCAGCATAAGCTCATTGAGGGTGGAAAGGACTTTTCCGGCGGTCAGCGGCAGCGCATTGAGATCGCACGCGCTTTGGCGCAGGATCCGACCATTGTGATACTCGACGAAGCCACCAGCGCACTGGATGCGAAAACGGAATATGAGCTTGTCAAGGCGGTTCGCAACAGAGGTATTACCTGCATTGTCATTGCCCACAGGCTCTCCACCATCCGCTACAGTGATGAGATTACCGTGATGGAACACGGAGAGATTAAGGACAGAGGAACTCATAAAGAACTGATGGACAAGAGCAGGATCTACCGTGATCTTGTCAGTGCGGAATAAGGAGGTGTCATCATGAGTTGCTTTGAAGAACAATTGCGATTAAAAGAAGAATCCGATAACGCCGATTTTGAAGATGCCATAGACTGCATTGCCGGTGCCGTTATGGGAACACGGCTCCGTGATGCACTCAGTCAGAACGAGACCGCCGATTCTGCCATAGAGGAAATACTGAAGTATTATCACTGTAAACCGGGGAAAGAGGAAATTCCCTCCGGGATAAAGACGGTTGACGAAC